>CAYXQH010000367.1:2438-6545 GCA_964467425.1 uncultured Saprospiraceae bacterium | reverse complement strand
ATTTCGTGTAAAAAAGTGCATAGGTTTTAAATATGGAATTTCTTTATGAAAATTCTTACATTTGCACCGCTTTTTGAATTTGGCGTTCATCAAAAATGTTGGATTCAAAGGTAGCTAAATCTAATGAAGGTTTAGAACCTATTTTAAATTGAATAAATTATAGCTTAACCAAATAAATATGTCGTCTAAGATTTATTATACTCATACCGATGAAGCGCCTGCTTTGGCAACAAAGTCTTTTCTACCTATCGTTCAAGCATTTGCTAAGCAATGCGGAGTCGAAATTGAAATAAAAGATATTTCCCTTGCAGGTAGAATACTTGCTAGTTTTCCTACTTACTTAAAACCAGAACAGCGAGTAGCTGATGCTTTGGGTGAATTGGGTGAATTGGTGAAGAAGCCAGAGGCGAACATCATTAAGTTGCCGAATATTTCTGCATCTATTCCTCAACTTAAAAAGACTATCGAAGAGTTGCAAGGAGATGGATTTGCTATTCCTAATTATCCTGACGAGCCTAGTAACGATGAAGAGAGAAGTATAAAAGCTACTTTCGATAAGATAAAAGGGAGCGCTGTAAATCCTGTCTTAAGAGAAGGTAATTCAGATAGAAGAGCACCTAAGCCGGTGAAAGCTTATGCAAGACAAAATCCACACCGTATGGGTAAATGGTCTGCAGATTCTGCTTCTCATGTATCGACTATGGGGGCAGGAGATTTCGCATCCAACGAAAAATCAATCACGATTGCCCAAGCAGGAAATGTAAAAATACAATTAGTAAGTGCTAGTGGAACAACTGTCTTAAAAGAGGCGGTACCTGTTTTGGAAGGAGAAATTATCGATGGCACATTTATGAGCAAAAAAGCATTGATTGCTTTTTTTGAAGCACAGATAGCTGATGCGAAAGCCAAAGGGATATTATTCTCTCTACATATGAAGGCAACGATGATGAAGGTTTCTGATCCTATCATTTTTGGTCATGCAGTGAAAGTGTTTTTCGGATCTGTTTTCGAAAAATTTGGAAAAGAATTAGATGAAGCGGGGGTTAATGTAAATAACGGTTTAGGTAACTTGTTGGGTAACTTAGACAACCTTGCTCCAGCTACAAAAGCAGAAGTTGAAGCTGAAATAGCAAAGTGTTTTGCTGAAGGACCAGATTTAGCTATGGTTAATTCTGATAAGGGCATTACGAATCTACATGTCCCAAGTGATGTGATTATTGATGCTTCCATGCCTGCGATGATTAGAACCTCTGGTCAAATGTGGAACAAAGACGGAAAATCTCAAGATACAAAAGCTGTTATTCCAGATAGTTCTTACGCAGGAATCTACCAGGCAACGATCGACTTCTGTAAAGAAAATGGTGCGTTTGATCCTACGACCATGGGTACTGTTCCTAATGTTGGTTTAATGGCTCAGAAAGCAGAGGAATATGGTTCACATGACAAGACATTCGAAATTCCTTCAGCTGGTACAGTGCAAGTAATTGATAATGCTGGTTCCGTGTTGATGGAACATGAAGTAGAAGAAGGCGACATCTGGAGAATGTGTCAGGTAAAAGATTTACCTATTCAGGATTGGGTTAAGCTGGCAATTAGCAGAGCAAGAGCAACTAATGTTCCTGCTATCTTTTGGTTGAATGAAAACAGATCGCATGATGCGCAGTTAATTCAAAAAGTAAAAGCTTACTTACCAAATCATGATACAGATGGTTTAGATATCAGAATTCTTTCTCCTGTTGAGGCTACTAAAGTTTCTATTCAACGAATGAAAGACGGACAAGATACTATCTCTGTTACAGGAAATGTTTTGAGAGATTATAATACAGACCTTTTCCCGATTCTTGAGTTGGGAACAAGTGCGAAGATGTTGTCCATTGTGCCTTTGATGAATGGTGGTGGTTTATTTGAGACTGGTGCTGGTGGCTCTGCTCCTAAGCATGTTCAACAATTCAATCAAGAGAATCACTTAAGATGGGATTCTTTAGGTGAGTTCCTGGCTTTAGCTGTTTCTTTAGAACACGAAGCGAAGGCTAATAATAATCCTAAAGCACAAATAATTGCTGACGCTTTAGATAATGCTACTGTTTCTTTACTTCAAAATGGAAAGTCTCCATCAAGAGTAGTAAATGAATTGGATAATAGAGGAAGCCATTTCTACTTGGCTATGTATTGGGCGAAAGAATTGGCTAATCAAACTGCCGATGCAGAATTACAAGCTAAATTTGCGCCTATTGCAGATTCCTTGATGAGTAACGAAGCAAAAATTGTAGAGGAGTTAATCACTGTACAAGGAGTGGCTATGGATATCGAAGGTTACTATTCTCCTAGCGCATCAAAAGCTTCAGCTGCTATGAGACCAAGTGCTACATTGAACGGTATCATAGATGTTATTTAAGTAAATAAAAATAACCTTTTATTATAAAATTTAAGGCGACATGAAATTTTTCATGTCGCCTTATTTTTTGGGGAAAGGAAAGCATCAACTTATTAATGAATCATTAATTTACCTGTTGATATCAAGATTGTGTCATCCGACCAAATTTGATAAAAATGTAGACCCTTTGCTAAATCGTTTGGAATATACTCAAACTTCTGTTGATTAAACGATTCGAAAGAAACCAGCCTTCCCATTGCATCATAGACTTTCAGAGATAATGCTTTATATTCTTTGCCCTTTATTTCAAATGTAGTGCTTTCGGAAAAAGGATTCGGATATATATCTACTGCCACACCTTCTTCAAAGATATTTTCTGTGTTAATAATAACGGCATCTCGCTGGACTTTCAGGAAAGCAGTATTGGTCCAAACAGCATCATTAAAATCAAAATAGATAGCTGCTTCATTATTGATGAGTGTTCCATCAGGAAGATCCGCCAACTGATCCACTTTGAATTTTACAAAGCCATGAGAAGCAACTTCGTTGATGTTACTATCCGGTAGCATAATATTGTCAAAAGAGAATATTAAAAGCCCTTCCTGTGTTAATTCAAAATGATAAGGATGGCTACTTACACCAGGGCGAACAGTTGCTGCATCAAGGAACGTTGATAAGGTGTCTTCTATTACGACATTAAAAGCAGTATCGGTTCCGGTGTTTTGAAAACGAATCTTATATTCTATCTCAATATTTGGTTTTATAAGGTGCTCTTCTCCGTATCCTTTTGGAAAAGATGCTTTGTCATTTGGATCATAGGAACCAATGTTTTCCTGGCAATCAACAGAAACCCAGGGGTCAACATCATTTGCTGAAAATTGATTGATGAAGCCTGTACTGAATTCACCATCATCATTCGTTCCACAACCTTCAATCGCCAGACTAGGCATACTATTTCCGGGATGATTGCTTACCTGTACAACTTCCAGTCTATAGGTTGATCCGTTTGCCGGAAATGATACTGGCATGCTTCCCCCTTCAACAAGAGTGAAATTCATAGGTGCATGCATCACTGCATCTTCGATGACGATATATTGACTTTCCATCAACATGTCTTCGCCCAGATTTTCGATGTTAAATTGTACTTCACTACCGTTGCAATCTCCAGTGATTTTTAAACTAGCACCAGACCAGTTGGCATCAGGAGGCGTACAAAGAACATCAGGGTAGCCATGTGCTGTTACACAATGTGTTTGGCCTAAAACTGTATTATCACAATCTAAAAAAGTATTGATACTGAAACTTCCACAATCTCCACTTTCCAAATTAGCTAAATTAAAAACATATAATCCTTCGCTGTTGATGGTGTAAGTGGCAGAACTACTTACTACGGAAAGAAATGGATCCAGTTCGATTTCTATAGAAGGGTTAATAGCTTCAATAGTTCCAATGTTGCAATAGTTGACGTTATAAACATTATTAAAACAACGTCTTAAAAAAGGGGTAGAAACATCCACTTGCATCAGTGGGCAATCGACTGTGGATTGAACAGGAATGTCGAGTTCGGTTGCCGGTAAATCTCCGTTCAAATCAAGACTAACAAAATTGGTACAAGCGGACCAAAAACTATTTGGAACAATTAATTCTACGATATAATCATCAGGATCCAATAAGACAGAGTAGTCCCCATTATCGCCAACCGTGGTATAAAAATTTTGATCAGCATTGAGTTT
>CAYXQH010000367.1:0-2338 GCA_964467425.1 uncultured Saprospiraceae bacterium | reverse complement strand
AGTAGTCCCCATTATCGCCAACCGTGGTATAAAAATTTTGATCAGCATTGAGTTTGATGATCCATCCTTCCAAACCATTTTCTCCCGCCTGGAAATTACAATCATCATTTAGGTCGTGGTAAATATTCCCCGTTAATAAGTTACCTGCGCCATTTATAGAACCGTTATTTACGGCATGAGGTAGGATGTTAATAGTCCCATTTTCTACACCAGAGAATTCAATAGCAGTGGGTGTGTCGGTAATTAAGACCTCTGTAAATCCCTCCTGGACAACTGTGAAATATAAGGTGAAAAGGACACTGCCGTCCGGAAGGTTCGTACCTACAAGTGTTTGGTCAAACCAGGACATGCCCACGACTCCATTGTCATTATTAATACCGCCGAAAAAAAGGCTGGTCGGTTGTGGGATTCCAACATTGCCAGTACTATCTAATGTTACATAGGTAGGATCCCAGTTTATGCTGAATTGAGCAGAAACAATGTCCACCCAGTTTTCAATAGTAATATCAATGGCTACATTTTGAGCGCCTTCTGCATTTCCAACATTTACAATGACTTGTGATTTGGCGGATATGCTAAAAATTGATAAAAATAAGAAGAGAGAAACGAGACGAATAAAGTGGTGTGATTTTAAAAAATTAGATTTTAAAGCTTTCATGGGTTTATAGTTTTTTTCAAAAATACTTTCTTATGGTATAAAAATGATAACTAAATCGCATAAATAAAAAAACATATTTTATAGTTTGTAGACGATGATTATAGTAAAAAGACTTATTTTTAAGTAATTGAATAGTTTTAAGATGTTTTTTGTAGATTGAATATGAAAAAATATAAAATGATTTGAATGGAAAAAAGCAAACTTTTAGAGGTATTTAAAAGCTTTAATAAAAAGGATTATCACGAATTGGAAAGGTTTGTACGATCTCCCTTTTTTAATAAGCAGGAAAAGGTTGTCCAATTTTACGATTTATTATATGAATATCACGTGGAGTTGGGGGTTATTCCGGATAAGCCTAAGGTTTTTAAAATGATCTTTCCAGGCTTGCCTTATAATGATGTAAAAATTCGCCTTTTGATGAGTGATCTGAACAAAGTGCTGGAGCATTATCTGGTTTACAAAGCGTTTTTTAATGACAAAGTAAAAGTCAAATCAAAGCTGGCGGAATCATTTCGACAAATGAAATTACCAAAGCATTTCATGAAAAACATTCAGGAAGCCAGAACATTGCAAGAAAAAAATCCCTACCGCCATGCGGAGTATTTTTATGATCAATATCAAATCCAGCAAGAGGAATACCAGTTTTTGTCCATCAATAAACGAACCGAGCAGCTCAATCTACAGGAGGTTTCCAATACTCTCGACGTCACTTACCTGGCAATGAAGCTTCGACAAACCTGCTTTTTATTATCCCATCAAAGAGTTTATAATGCTGAATATGATTTTGGATTATTACCCGATGTTATAAATTATATCGAGCAAAGAGGCTTGTTGAATATTCCCGCTATTTCGATTTATTACTATTGTTATTATTCTTTAATTCATCCAGAGGAAGTGCAGTATTTTATAAACTTCAAAAAAGTATTGCTGGAGCATAGTGATAAATTTCCTTCATCTGAAATTAGAGATCTTCATATTTTGGCGATCAATTATTGTATAAAAAGATTGAATGAGGGAAGTTCAAAATTTGCGCAAGAAGGGTTAGAATTATATAAAAAAGGATTAGAAAACGAATACCTGATAGAAAACAAACTTTTATCCAGATTTACATATAATAATGTTGTTGGAATGGGTTTGATTATGCATGAATACGATTGGATAGATGTTTTTATTTTAAAATATAAAAATCATCTTGAGCGAAAATACCAGGAATCTACCTATAGTTTTAATAAGGCGCGGTTGGAGTATAGTAGAAAAAACTATAGCGAAGCGCTGGCTTTATTACAGAAAGCAGATTTTAAAGATTTGCTGAATAATCTCATCGCAAAAACACTCCAGTTAAAAATTTATTATGAAATTAAAGAATTCAATTTGCTGGAATCACATTTGGATTCTTTATTGATATTTATTCGTCGGAAAAAAGTAATCGGTTATCACAAAGAAAACTATTTGAATGTGGTTCATTTTACAAAAAGATTATTGACGACTAATATTAGCAATTTGGAGGAACGCAATAAATTAAAACGTAAGGTCGAAAAGGAGGAGGTTCTTACAGAAAAAAAATGGTTGTTAGAACAACTGGAAGTGTAGGCTTGTTTGAATATATGTGGGCTATATAATTATGCGGGTTATGTAGGTGTTTTAACTATATAACCTACATTACGATATAATAATATTCCT
>CAYXQH010000366.1:0-6545 GCA_964467425.1 uncultured Saprospiraceae bacterium | reverse complement strand
TATGTTATTATAATCTAGAGACTATAAATTTTCTAGCAAAATTCTTCGTTCCTTCCATATCAATATAGACTGAATAGGCACCTCCAGGGTACTTTGAAAGATTGAACCGTACAGGATCTGAACCAAGCTGATCAACTACTTTAACATCCATTCGCTGTCCTAAATGATTAAAAATAGAGACCACAACGGATCTTCCTTCAAATTCCTCTAGATTTACAAAGATTTCGTTAGTAGCAGGATTAGGATAAATCGCTGTTTCGTTCAATTCAATATTAAATTCAATTCGACGTGTTACGCTAAATTCAGAAGAACCATCATGGTGGACTTTTCGAATTCTATAGAAATTATACCCCAAAGCTGGCCTTTCATCTAATTCAAAATAATTGAAAGCTCCTTCGCTATTAGCAACACTCCCCATAGAGGAAAGCAGCTCAAAATTAGTCCCATCTACTGATCGTTCTATTTCAAAATATTCATTGCGATCTTCCGTATTAGTCATCCAAATCAAGCTGACTTTACGTCCATTTTTGAATGCCTGGAAATCAAATATTTCCTCACCTGCTTCGTAGTTCGATCCCGTAGATATTGTAATGTTGAAAATTTCATTACATTCCGGTCCCCAGGATGCATCATACGTTTGAACAACTACGATGTAATCACCCACATCTAAATTATCTAAAATCTGCGTCTCGTTATTCTGCAACATTCCACTATTAGAAATAGGATTCCAGTTTCCATCATATAATTTCACAAAAACAATTGGATAATCATATCCAGTCACAGTGATTGTTCCTCCCGATGCCGTCACACTAATATCAGAACATCCTCCAGGTCCAGCAGGCTCATCACAAACATCTCCAATTCCATTATTGTTTGAATCAGCCTGATCGGCATTAGCGTCATCCGGGCAATTATCATCTGCATTACAAACACCATCACCATCGTTATCTTGTAAGGTTCCTACACAGTTACAGTTTGAATCATATTGATCGTTTATAGTACAATCGTTTCCATCATTACAAGATGCTCCGACTGTACAGGCAGATCCACTTGTAATATTTACAGTATAGTCTTCCACTTCACCATATTGAAAAGTTCCACAAGGCGGAGGTTCATTATTGTATTGCATTGCAATCCGCATAAACCTTGGACCCGCTGTTAGATTTTCAGGAATAGAAATTTGATCATTAATCGTGGTATTACTTGAACCATTAAATAATACTTCATCTGCATCATCAAAATCTCCATCACCATTAAAGTCAATCATTACTTTCCAAAATTCATTATAGGCATTATTTACAAAACCTGGAACCAATGTAATATCATAATCTTCTCCACTTGTCAAATCTGTGCTTTGCGCAGTATAATCCTGATAACCATCATTATCTCCAGAGTTATTATTTATCGATCCTATCGAAACACGTTGAATATACTCGTAGTTCGTATTCGTTGCATTTGAAGCACATGGGTCCGTTACCTCACAACTGTTGCTTGCATCATTCGGACATGGATCATTATCATTACAAATGCCATCATTATCTGAGTCGCCTCCTAATCCCTGACATGGATCGACCGTATCACAAGCATCTCCAATTCCATCGTTATCGCTATCAGCTTGGTTTGGATTGGCAGTATTTGGACAATTATCATTATCATCGCAAACACCATCATTATCTGAATCACCATTAAGATTTGCACAAGGATCAACGGTATCACAAGCATCTCCAATTCCATCATTATCACTATCTGCTTGATTTGGATTGGAGGTATTTGGGCAATTATCGGAATCATCGCAAACACCATCGCCATCTGAATCGCCTCCTTGATTATCGCATGGATTTCCTCCTCCAGATGTAACCGTTATCGTTTCAAAAACTTCACAAATTGGAGTCCAATTACTGGTATACAATTTTATAATAATAATGTAATCTCCCGGCGTAGCACCAATCGTTTCCGTTGGATTACAATCAACACAGCTATAAAATGGAGACCAATTCGCTGTGAATACTTGTAGATGAACGATAGGTGTAGCGTTTAATCCACTTATGATTATTGTTTCATCCCCTGACGATATAGAAAGGTCATCACAATCGCCATTACTTGGTGTTTCACAAGCATCGCCAATTCCATTATTATCAGTATCCGCCTGATTAGAATTTGGCGTGTTCGGGCAATTGTCTAAATCATCACATACTCCATCGTTATCAGAATCGCCTCCTTGATTTGCACAAGGATCAACCGTATCACAAGCATCTCCAATTCCATCATTATCACTATCTGCCTGATTTGGATTGGCCGTGTTTGGACAATTATCATTATTGTTACAAACGCCATCTCCGTCTGAATCTCCTCCTTGATTTGCACATGGATCAGCCGTATCACAGACATCTCCAATTCCATCATTATCACTATCTGCCTGATTCGGATTGGCTGTGTTTGGACAATTATCATTATTGTTACAAATGCCATCTCCGTCTGAATCTCCTCCCTGATTATCACATGGATTTCCGCCACCTGTAGTAACAGTTACCGTTTCAGATAATTCACAAATTAATTGCCAATTGCTGGTGTATAATTTTATTAAAATAATATAATCTCCTGGCGTAGCACTAATCGTTTCTGTTGGATTACAATCGACACAACTATAAAAAGGAGACCAATTCGCTGTAAAAACTTGTAAATGTATAATTGGCGTAGCGTCTAAACCTCCGATAATTATTGTTCCGTCACCAGTCGAAAGAGAAAGGTCATCACAATCACCATTGCTTGGTGTATCACAGGCATCACCAATTCCATCATTGTCACTATCTGCTTGATTTGGATTGGAGGTATTCGGGCAATTATCATTATTATCACAAATACCATCGTTATCGGAATCACCACCAAGATTTACACAAGGATCAACGGTATCACAGGCATCACCAATTCCATTATTATCACTATCTACCTGACTTGGATTTGCGGTATTCGGGCAATTATCGTTATCATCACAAACACCATCGCCATCAGAATCTCCATTTAGATTCGCACAAGGATCAGGAGCTTCACAAAGATCAGGATTTCCATTATTATTAGCATCTTCAAAAAAGCTGATCGCTTTTGAGAAAGCATCCATTCCAATTTGTTGACCCATAATACGACCAGGAATATCATCTGCTGGCGGATGAATACCACCCCATATTCTGGAAAGGGCAGATTGATTGGCAGCATCCTGATAGGTCGCCCATTGTAATTCAACATCTACACTAGGCCCATCTTCAAAAACCAAAAATTCGTTTTGTTCTGCAAGGTATGTACCCATTCCTCCCGGAAAATAATCACTTCCAGTCAGCATAGACAAAACAGTTGCAGCAGATCTGGAATAAGTCGAATGACCAGAAACATAGCCTGCGAAAGGAGGTGTCACAAAAGAAGGTCGTTGATAAGGTTCCCAGTTTTCAGCAAGTATCCAATCTACTCCCGCTTCATCCGTATCTACATTATTAATCACATCATGTCCTTGCCATGCCTTCACTTTTATTTTACCAACATTGATATTACCAGCTCCAGCTAATGGATCTCCAGCATTTACTAATTCGATATATCCATTGATTAATGGAACGCCTTGAGGATCGTATGAAGGCAAACCAGTATTCGAGCTTTGTCCCTTATCTGCCATTGCTCTGATTGCAGAAATCGGTCGAATATAATCATACCATCCTTTTATACCCCACGAGGTAACGGCTGCATCATGCATCGCTCCTCCCAACATAAAATAAGATTTTATATACCAATCTAAATCACTAAGGATAGGTCCTTGTCCTTCAAAACGCTTTTCAAAATCAGGGTGATCTGCTACATACTCATTTAGAATAGTAAACCAATGTCCAGGTGGTGTTTCAGAATCCGGGCCATCTGCCCAAAACTCTGCAACTACTCTCGCGAAGTCTCCACGAGGAACCATATTTGGAGTATAGGCTTGGCCAGTAACTGGATTCGTAGTATAGCCATTAGCGGCAGTGCCACCATTTTGAAGATCATAAAACCCAGGATAATTATTTACACTTGCTGGAAATGGATTTGAGTTACCCAGATTACCCGGAGAGATATCCCACATGACTCCATCACTTGGATCTAAATGAGAAGACCAGGTAATCACAGATGCAAATCCCCATTTATATGGATCAGAAATTCCACCTCCATTTTGAATTTCTGGCGGTGTTCCCGGATCATGATAGACTTTATAATCTATGCCATCTCTTTGATTAGTCACAGCAAGATCATCGGTCAATGCAAAAGGAGAAACACTCCCCCATTCCGGGCTTAAAAAATCTGGTGTAGCACCAGGAATTACATTTCCACTTTGATCAATAAAAATTTCCAGCGTCAGCGGTTGCCATCTGTTTAAATCTGTTATCCCTGGATTTCCAGGATTATCAACAATCAAAGCGTCATTCACTGGCTCGTATCCGGTATTTCCATAATCGTTTTGTTCATTAGCATTATCTTGTAAACCAAAACTGATTAAACATTGACCAATATAGTTTCCAAGTGCTGCAGCTGAACCACTTTGATAATTTACACTTGTAAAGTTAACATCATGCCCTAATTCACTCATGTGATTGTTATAAGCAATCTGAAGAATACCGCTGTTAGGGGAATTGGCAAACCGATGTGAAAGCAAGCGATACATGGCATAACTAATCGTCGTTTCTAAATTTTCATTGATATCACCTGTTGGTGTAAATCCTTCAAAATCGCAGGTATAGCCATCAACGGTTTGTCCTAAAAGATAGGTACAACCTTCCTCCTTATAAACTGCCCAGGCATCCCACATTCCAACAGAAGAATGGAAAAGATTTCGAGCATGAACAGTAGGTCTTGCTAAATCTCTTCTTATGGATTCTAATAATAATTCATTCCATTGTCTTGGTAAACTTAAATCTGTACTGACAACTGGAAACCCAGGGTCAGGTGTACAGTTTGGGTCAGGATTCGTTGGACAAGGGTCGCAGGCATCAGCAATGCCATCTAAGTCAAAGTCTGCGCTGGAAGGTGCTAAATCACAGTTATCAGATTGGTATAAACCATAACCTTCACATTGCCCCAAAATAAAATCAGGAAGTCCGTCATTGTTGATATCCAGGATACTAAAATCGTAGGCATTAACTGCCCATTCCTGGGTAGAGGTGCCATAAGGATCATCAAAAACGCCATTGGTATTTCGTAAAAGGGCAAAGCGTCTATTAGAATTACAAGGTGGAATATCTACATCTACATCTGCAACTGCTATATCCATATCTCCATCCAAATCAAAATCTATTGCATGTACATTTCCGCCAAAGCCTGTTACATTCGGAGAATTAATATTAGTACTCGTAAAATCGATATTTGAATTTGCAGTGATTGTATTTGACGTCAATAAATAATCAGCTCCATCATCAATGACATAAACATCTAATTTCCCATCTTGATTAAAATCTTCAATTTCAATCATATAAGGACTTGCGCTCACTGGCTGAGAAATATTTTGCCAATTGGTAAATGTTCCATCACCTTCATTATATAAAACAAGAACGCCACGGTTATTCCAGGGTTCAACATTATACAAGGTGCTTACTTTAATTATATCATTATCTCCATCGTTATCTATATCTTTAATTTCTACTTCTGTTCCGAAAGCAGAGTTCCGAAGATTACCCATTCTGCTTTGCGCTTCTTCCGTAAAATTTCCGTTTCCATCATTGATAAAAAGAAAATCTTGAGCGATTCCTCCGGCAGCGGTTTGTTTATAGTTTACAAAATAAATATCCATAAAGCCATCGCCATTAATATCACCACCTTTCACTGCACAAATCAAAGGCACATCATCTAGCGTAGCAGGAAAACGAGTTGCTGTTTCGTCCACTAAACCTAACCAATTACCATTTGCGTCATTTCCTTGATTTCGATAATAAAGCGGTTCTTGATCAAAGGTATTCGCTATGATGACATCTTTCCAACCATCATCATCAAAATCGCCAATAAATAAATCCCTGGCATGAGTTGGATTATTAATAAAGCCTGGAGCATAGGTCGTCGTTTGATCGATAAGCTCTCCTCCAACATTCATCAAAAGTAAGTCAGATTTCTTAGGTTCCGTTGGATTCGAAAAAGGGACTTTACGAACAACGATCAAGTCATCATAACCATCGTTATTCAAATCTGCTGGCTCCATATCCTTTTCTTCATCATCGGAGTTTGCTACAGAAGTTAAGGTAAGATTATCAGAGGTGATATTTTCCCAATCCAGCCATTGAGCTTGAATAGAAAAAGTCAATAGCAAAGAAAGTGCTATTAAGAAAGTAGTTCTCTTAATGATGTTCATTTTTGTTTTGTTTTATTACAAATTCCTGTATTACTAATCTATAGATCCAAATCTAGATTTGAATCTCCTTAAGTTTGTCGGTAATAATTGGTGCTAAATCCACTCGTGAGGGGAGAGAATATATTTAGAGAGGTTGCATAAAATGTCTTCAAATTTACAAAAAGGCGCACTAAGAATCAAATAATCAGCTACAAATACA
>CAYXQH010000365.1:0-6547 GCA_964467425.1 uncultured Saprospiraceae bacterium | reverse complement strand
CATATTGCTGAATTCGAATGATAAAGGTACTTGTCAATTCTAATCCCACGGAGGCAGCCAAAGCATCTACATGAAAGGGTGGAAAATCACCCCAGGTACTATTGCACCAATCTACTGCTTTAAATGTATATACTTGTTGAAAGCTTGCACCTCCATCATCGCTGAAATACAAACCGTCCTGATTATGATTCTCTTCATAAAAATCAAATATGGAAAAAGAAAAATACACATCGCTTAATCCTCCCAGGTTTAAATGTAAATCCAATGCATTAGAAGTCAGCCCATCATCACAGATTTTTCCCATGACAAGTCCTGGAGTACCAGCTACTCCATTGGCATCAACGATCCCAACAAAACCTGTTGGTTTAACTGTACATTCCAAAGGCATCATCGTCAAATCTCCATGCACCCAATTCCAACTTTCTCCTAAAGCTCCGTTATTAGAATTATCAAAATTATCCTCGAAAGGTAAGGTTGCATATACTGGTGCTCTCTGCTCCACTAAAACATTATCGATAATAAATCCATCTTCATCCAAGGTCGTATTGAAATCCGCATTATCATATTGCTGAATTCGAATGATAAAAGTGCTCGTCATTTCTAAACCCACGGAGGCAGCCAAAGCATTTACATGAAAGGGCGGAAAAGTACCCCAGGTATTATTGCACCAATCTTCTCCTTTGAAGGTATATACCTGATGAAAACTCGCACCTCCATCATCGCTAAAATACAAGCCGTCCTGATTATGATTCTCTTCATAAAAATCGAGCATCGAAAAGGAAAAATACACTGCACTTTGTCCTTCCAGATTCAGGTGCAAATCCAATGCATTTGCTGTTAAACCGTCATCGCAAATTTTACCTAAGACCATAGCTGGAGAGCCATCAGGTCCTGAATTTGTCCCTATACCTACAAAACCAGTTGGTTTAGCTGTACCAATTAAAGGCAACATCGATTTCTCAGGATTCGACCAATTCCAGTTATCTTTAAAAAATCCATCATTAAAATCATCGGTGAAAGGTAAATCAGCATAGAGCGGGTGTCGGGTAAAAACGGATAAATCATCAATAACAAATCCATCTTCATCTAAGGTCGTATTGAAATCCGCATCATCGTATTGTTGAATACGGACGACAAAATCATTTGTAAAAGGCATCCCTATTGCTTCAGCCAAATCATCCAGTTTAAAAGCCGGAAATTCTCCCCAGACATTATTGCACCATTCTTCAGGGTTAAAATTATATACTTTCTCAAAGCTAGCTCCTCCATCATTACTAAAAAAGAGGCCGTCTTGAAAATGGTTTTCATCATAAAAATCTCTGATTGAAAATTGCAAAAACACATCCGTTGAATCTGCAATAGCTAAATGAATATCTAATCCATTTCGGCTCAATCCGCTATCTTCATACTTCCCTATCATTACACCAGGGGAGCCATCAAGCCCTTGATTTGTAACGACTTCCACTCGCCCATCAAAGCCCTCTAAATCTGGACTAAATACAATAGCTGGGTCTATTTGACTATCATTAAAATTTTCATCGACAATAAAGTTATTCTGAGCAATCAGGCTAAAAGAAAAGGCGATGAATACTAACGTTTTAATTATTAATTTCATTTGTTTAAAATTATTCTGTTACTAATATTTCTACTCGCCTATTCTCTTTTCTACCCATTTCAGAACTGTTATCCAGTAAAGGTTCGCGTTCCCCTTTTCCGACACTTGAGATTCTGGATGGATCAATAGATTGGTCAATCAGGAAATACCGAATATTATCCGCTCGCTTTTGAGACAACAACATATTTTTTTTGTCTTCACCAATATTATCCGTGTGACCAGAGATTTCTAATTTTAAATTTTGATTCAAGGTCATTAACTGTGCTAACTGATTCAGTTGTGTATGAGAATTATTTAAAATCTCATCACTTCCAGTATTGAAATAGATTTTTTCTAAGATGATTTTCTTGCCGCTTACATTCTCTTTATTGCGAACTTTGGTTTCAAATTCTTTGTAAGCAATGTAATTGGTTCGATTGGGTCGAGTTTTCGGTTCTACTTCTACAACTCTTGACGGTGTTGATCCGACTCCTTCAATGTTTATGTCATTCCATTCGAAGGTATAGCCAGAGAAATTTAGGGTTAGCCTTCTTAATTGTTGGGCACTTGAAAGAACCTTTGGAAATGCAACTTCTAAGTACACCTCACTATTTGACGCAACGTCTTGAGCATATCTATAATTATTCGCTCTTTTTTTAGTTCCATCAAAAACAGAGAATTGTCGTTGCGTATATTTGTTTCCAAAATTGTCATAGGTGCTTAAATCCTTTAGTAAAACACTTGCTGTTTCCGTTGCCCCATTTTTATAACGGAATCGGGTAACCACATCTTCTCCCTGACGTTTTGCATGGACTAACTCCAGGCTATGCGGTCCAAAGACTCTTCTATTCGAATTATTCGGATCAACCACCTCTGGGTACTCAATGTCAAAATATTCTAATGTAAAAGGATTTTTCTGACCACGCGTACTTGGTCTATAAAAACCCATCTGGAAAACGCCTCTTGTTAATTTTTTAGAACCATTTCGAATACCTCTGATATTTACACTCATATTCATTGGAATACCATAAGGCATTAATGACGTAGTTCTATCATAATGGTGTGTTTGAATATCCGTAATCGTCCTCTGTCCGTTTTCACAAGCATTAACGATACATAGATCATTAGCCGAAAGTAAATTCCCCATGTCATCATAGAAGTAGATATTGTAGTAAGCACTATACAACATCAAATCTTCAGAAGTCAGATTCGTAACTTTAAATGCCATCGATAACATATCTCCAGCTTTTACGACACTAACTACATCAAATTGAAAATTTCCGACAATCTGCGATTGTTTGAATCCTCCTGAGTTACGAACCGGCGGAGTTGTCACTTGCCCTCCTCCCTGGCTTCCTCCTCTTGCTACAACTTGCGTATTTTTCAGATTTATCTTTTGCATCGCTCCCGTAAACTTATTCCCTTTACTCAAATCCTTACGCCCCTTCGAGCTCGACCTTTTTCCTAATGCTGCAACTTCCGGAGTAATCGGACACGAAATTTTTAAATAATACTTTTCACCAGGTGTCACTTCTATTCTTTGTTTGGTAAGACTGGTATTGTTAGGATCCATTTTAACGGAAAAGATAAATTGTCCAGCGGAACAAACATCTGCTTCAAATCGATCTCCTTGTTTTACCTTGGCGATTAATTCACCATCCTGATAGAGATAAACAGCTCGATCACTTTGCATTAAACTGTTCATACGATAAAAATGAATCGTTGCACATTGTCCATTTAAATAGCTAGTGAAAAAGAAAAAAGCAATACTGATTCCAATACATTTTTTAATGATACTTTCCATAATATTAGTTTGTAAATTTTGAATAAGATTTTAATTGCTAATGAGTGTGCTATACAAAATCGCTTTGAGGTAGTGGTGGAAACTTAGGCTTTTTAGGTAACGGAGGTAACTTTCGAAACGCAGGCAGTGGAGGCATTTGAGATTTTACAGGTACAGATGGAAGAGTTATTTTTTTAGTCTTTCCAAATAGCCTAAAGATGATGTACTCAATCACTGGAATTATCAAGAATGGAATGAACATTCCTAATACTGCCAAATATTTAAAGAAGAAAAAGCCATCACAAACTTCATGAAGAGATTCTGGTAATACATAAAAAACTTCTGGAGGCATATTCGTCACATCCATATTACGCAGAGTACCTATGGATTCTGGTCCTCTCAAGGTGAGCATCGTCCCAAGAATGGTTTCATTGATTTTAAACATCGCCTGATATTCATAGCTACCTGGTTCCAGCTCTAATTCCGTTGTCATTTGTTGTGCAATAATATCCTCAATCTGAATATTCTGACCGGGTCTTGTATCCAACTGCGTATTTACGAATCCTTGAATCTGCGGAAGATATCCCTGCGCATATTCGACGATTGGTTGAGTGGAGGTATCAATGAAGTTTCCGGATAATTTGTGTACACCACTGACCGTCCCAATAAATCCTCCGAGCACTAAAAACAAGATAGGAATGTAAACATAATTTAGTCCAGCGATAAAAGACCAAAATCCATTGCTTCGTTTGAGCCATCCTTTTCTTCGAGCAGTAACAATGAGGTAAAGTCCAAAAGCAAGACCGATTAATATTCCAAGGATAATACTTCCTAATAAGGTGCTTATAGCTGTTGCGATTTGTTCTTCAATAGCAGTTAATAAATAATTGAAGGTTTCCATTTTGAATAATTTAGAGGTTTGAAAATTTGATATTCGCCCTCTTAGTATTTCTTAACTGGAAAGTGGTACTCGATTTTTCTATTTTTTTTTGATTATGCTAATAATCTAGAAAAACATCACAAAATTCCCTTTGGTTTTTTGAAGGCTTTTAAGTAAAATTCCTTAGATTTATAAATCACGTATATTTTCCAAGGATAATTCTATATCCGACAGTACAAAAGATTGAATTTATACCTTCATTTAAACCCAAAAATCTTTTGTCCGTAAAACACAAAAAACTGGTTATCAATACTTTAAATTAGTATTAGCTGTTTTATTTATACCTATAAAATGATAGATATTCAAAAATCTAAACCAGTCGATTTTTTAAAAACATTTAATACATTTGAACTTAAAAAGCTGGAGCGATTTATTAACGCTGACTATTTGGTTAATAGCCTTTTGATGAAAAAAATGTTAGAATGGATGCTCAAATATTA
Source organism: uncultured Saprospiraceae bacterium (assembly GCA_964467425.1). Taxonomy (GTDB): domain Bacteria; phylum Bacteroidota; class Bacteroidia; order Chitinophagales; family Saprospiraceae; genus JAHDHW01. The sequence continues at coordinate 1,790 of CAYXQH010000365.1, read as the reverse complement.
TCCGGATTTTAATCATAAAAAATGTACAGCAGTCTTTTTATCAAAAAAATTATTTCCAGGAGATGAGCATTTTAAGGAGCAGAAACTTCGGAAAAAGCTATCAGAATTTTCGAAATTAATACAAACGTTCATAGCTACAGAAGAGTTAGATCAAAACGAATTTTTTAAAACCAAACTACTTTCAGATTTTCTTTTTAAAAAGAACAAGCACAATGCATTTTTAAAACTAAGTAATAAGCGATTAAAACAATTGGAGGAAAACCCAATCAATGACACGAACTTCCATTTGGAAAAAAGCAAAATAAACGAGCAGCTTTATGCGCTCTCTTTAAAAACAAAATTCCAACCTCAAGCGCCCTATTTATATCAAGCGACCGATCATTTGGATCGTTTTTATCATTTAAAAAAACTAGAACACTTTTGTGCAGAAAATTCTTTAAATCAGCTATTTAAAAAGGAAAAAAATAGTACATTAAATCAAATAGACTTAACAGCAATACAAGCGAATTATGGAGAAGATCCTGTATTTAAATTATACCTTCAATTAATTGAACTAAAAGATAAAGAAACAAACACCCTACTCTTTAATACAATTTTCAAAGACCTGAAAACCAATATTAAATCTTTCAGTGTATTTCAGCAAAAGTTTATTTTTTCGCAGCTTTTAAATTATTCTTTTGAACAGGTAAAACATAAAAAATCGATTTATTTAAAAAAGCAATTAGAGCTATACGTTTTTGGCTTAGAAGAAGATTTCTTCGTGGAAGGTAACTTTATTCCAGACACTACCTTTTTGAACATAGGTTTTTCAGCGACCCTAAACAAAGCCTTTGACCTGGTCGATTTGCTGATCAATAAATACGGGAACAAATTATCTCCCAGAGAGCAAACCAGGGCGATACAACTACTTAAATCCTTTATGGCATTTCACAAAGGCAAGTATCAAACTGCTTATGATCTAATCCTAAACATTGAAGAACCAGATTTACATTATAAGCTGAGAACCAAGTTGTTATCCATTCGTTGCCTATACCATATTCAATTAAAGGATAAGAGTTACTTATCCACTTTAAAGAGCCAGATTAAAAGTTTTGAAAATTTTATTAGCAGAGAAAAGCGACTTAATGCGACTAATCAGTCTTCTTACTTAAATTTTACTAAAGTCATTAAAACAATTATTCAGTTTGAGAAAAGCTCATTTCCTAAAAAGGATAAAAATAAGCTCATTAAAAAATTAAACACCTATGATGTAATAATCGCAAAAGAGTGGTTACTGAACATTATAAAAAAGGCATGATAACCGAAATTACCATGCACTTATTTTTCGTCAATGCTTAAATAGTAAACCAAAAAAAAATTGATATAAACAATTTTTTTTTGGCGATTAACCATTAATAATATCTTCAATAATGATATTACCCTGAGCATCGGTTGTGGCTCCATTGCCGCCTTTTAGCTTTTTAAGTTCATTGGAAGATAAAGCAAAATTGAACAACAACAGAAACGATTTTTTTTCATTTTTTCTCATGACTAGAAATTTAAAATGGTGAATAAATAGTCAGAGCTCCCCCATCTCATCGGGCGACGTCAAGCCGATGAGCGGGAATGAAAAAAGGCCTTTTAAACTCTTGTAATCAGAATCAAGAACACGATCAAAACTAAATCGTGCTATATGATTCTATAGATTAGTTTGTTTGTCTACTTAGTAAGTGACACTTAGGAAATGGTACTCGATTTTCCAGATTATTTTTATCAAAAAACTAATACCCTATGAATACCTAAATAAACTT
>CAYXQH010000364.1:0-6554 GCA_964467425.1 uncultured Saprospiraceae bacterium | reverse complement strand
ACAGGTAGACAGGTAGACAGGTAGACAGGTAGACAGGTAGACAGGTAGACAGGTAGACAGGTCAATAAGCAAGATCGTCATATCCGCAGCGAAGTGAAAGGTGAATTAGAAATTTATTTTAGGTGTTTCATTCCTTCTCGAACGGTCAATCGTGGTAAATCCGTTTCATTTTCAAGAATAAAAGACTTTACAATAGTAGGATTATATTTTGCATACTGACGTAAGGACCAACCCGCAGCTTTCTGAATAAAGAACGCTGTACTTTTCTTATGCCGTAAAATGTATTTTTTCAATAATTCAAAATCGGTTTCGTTTCGATATTTTAATTGAAAAAGAATAGAGGATCGAACTAACCATTTATTATCCGAAAGATTCCAGCGATTAGTTAAAGGTAGGATGAAGAGTGGATTTTTTAAAAGTATTTTACCGCATGCATTGGGTGCCAACCAATCTACGGTATCCCACCAGGATTTTGTAAGGATTAGCTTTTCAAAAAAAGGTATATCATCAGGGGTCATTTTCTTCATCTTTCTATCCAATAATTCTATTGCAGAATATTGCATTTCCCGATGAGGATCATACCATAGTAACAAGACTAATTCTTTGAGGTCCTCCCCTTCCGGGATACCATTTTCTTTAATAAAAGATCGAAGCAGGATTTTACGTTGAGGACTTTTGATTCCATAAAAATCAAACTTGTTTTTCATGTAAGTCTTCATCGGAATTGCATTTTCCGAACGGCCATTTTGCAGAAAAATTTGTTGCAGTCTTTTATAGAGAGAATCAGGAGACAATAGCTAGTCTAAGCTTTTGATTTCTGAAACCATATCACTGACATTAATCGCTCTCATTTGAAGGTCCATATCCATATCATCTGTCAAAGTTATAGATTGAGCTCCATAGCTTAATTTAAAATGATCCATGGTCATTAAAACGATATTAAATTCTATTCCTTTTGGAAGGGTACCACTTGCCGTTACATTTGCTAAATCAAAATCTAAAGGCAAGACAATATTATTTTGAGATCCTACAGCAAAAGCCCGCATATCATGAGGAACTGTTCCATAACCAGATGCAGCGATGCTTAAGTTTGCAGTGCCGTTTGTATCTAATTCTTTTCCAGCCATTTGCCATTTAGTTCTTTCACTTTCAAAAGACAAGATATTTCCATCAGCCATGACATCAATATTATCGTCCTTTGTCCAATCTCCTTGAAAGAAGTAATAATTCATATCCTCGACATTCACTCCTGATGGAGCAGATAGTTGAACATTGAGTGGATTTTCTATCGACAACTCTCCTGAATCAGTGAAAGGCTTAAAATACAATGCCATCCCACTTTCAATTATAGTATTACCGTCTAAAGTAGGTTTATTTAAAAATAGAAAGTCAGACTTTTTGGTCATTTCTTTAATCTCCATCGAAATAGTTCCGGGAGTACTGAATGCATTTTCTGGAATGACAACTTTAGTCCCCTCAGAAGTAACTATCTGTTCATCCAGGTCACTACTAAAACTAAGTGTGTCTGAAACAGCATTATTATCGCTAAAAAAACCATTAAAATCTTCGAAAGGCAGACGATCAGGATTAGGTCCAGAAGAATCATCCGTATAACAGGAAGAAGCCATCAGAACGCATAAAACAGCAGTAAAATTGGTCAAAAATCTAATCATACGTAATTTGTCGGGTAATGAAAATGAACTATAAGAACCCAAAATTAATAAAAATTTAATAAGATTGGGTATTATGAATACTTACATAATATCAATACGGGAATTCTTTAGGAAAAGATACGTATGGATTAATCCGGATAAGCTACTGCTATGGTTGCTTTAGCATTGTTAAATTCAATATCTGCCAGGACATTGTCAATATTACCTAAAACACAGTTAAAATTGACTTCTAACTTAACAGTCGCCTGATCGTTTTCATTTCTGGCAAAATCGGAAACAGAGGTAATTTCAAACAAGCTTTCTACATTTTGATCGACCGCATTAGAACGAAAAATCATTCCATCTTCATTAGTATATTCGATTAAAACTTCACTAAAACTCAAATCAGCACTATTTCCAATGACATATTGCCCTACCCCAAGCGACTCTTCGATTTGGACACCTGACGTAATTTCTGAATTTTCAAGATCTCGTATACTTATGCTCAATTCTTCCAGACAATTATTGGTACAGGTGGATAATTTAGAAAACTTACCGATAAACGTATACACTTCCGAATCGTCTCTGTTGAAATCTGAAAACATATAAAAATCGAATACCCCAGCCTGTATGACATAGGCATCATCGCTTGCAGTAAATGTAAAGATTGGTGAAGTCGCGGTAAAAGCTCCATCGTTAGTATCTGCCAGTACGTCAATTGGATCTTCGTCCTGCGAACAAGAAGAACCGATTAACATAATCAGCATAAAGATATATGGAATAGTACGATTCATTCTTTTTTATTTTAGTTCTTAAAATTCCAACGCAAACCCAATCTTAAACTAATTCGATTTGAAAAATTCTGTAGGGAGAGTTCTTCTGACGATCCTGGATTAATTTCCAAAAACAAGTCATCACTACTACTACTATTAAAATTATCAACCCGATAAAAGGCATTTAGCCCGGCTGAAAGTTGTTCATTAAAAGCATAGCTATACCCAGCTGTAATCTGAGGTAAAAACTTAGAATAATCTTCTTTCGATATCCACACGTTTTGCGAATCCTCTTGTATCGGACTATTTGATGTTGGATTAACTTCCCAAGGGAACTGACTAGTTTGGGTTAGTTGTTTACCTCGTATTCCGACTAAAATCCCAATCTGTGTTCCTGCTTCAAACGTATGATTCTTAAGCTTATATTGAGCGACTAATGGTATTTCTAAAAAATGGTAGAATTTAGGAGGTCTAATTGTTTCTATTGTTGTAAGCCCAAAACTATATTGGTTTTCTATTGAAAAATCATAAATATCAAAATCCGAAAGGGTATATCTTTCAGCATCAGCATTGAGATTATTCGCTGATAAAAACTTTGTGCTCTTTGCTTCAACTATGGCATACTGAAGACCGGTCCGCAACGAAAAGTTCTTATCTAATTGATATTCAGCAAACAAGCCAGTAGCGCCTCCAAACCCAGCTTTATCATTATTACCTTTTGGGTAAAAAATACTTTCTGCAATGAGTCCAAACTGTAATCGTTTGTATTTTGGTAGTTTATTAAGCTCTTTTAATTCAAAACAATCATCGCATTCTGATTCAGGAATATCAATAAAGGAAGGAATGGTTTCTAAGAATGCTAATTCCTCCACAGGAGAATCATTTTCTATCACTAAATCTTCTTCTTTTTTCAAAGGTAAAATTTCAACTTCTTCCTTATTCCCAACGATCTCTTTTCCTGTTTTTATGGTAGACTCTTGTTCTTGTTGCTGTAGTAAAATACTATCTATTAAAAGCGATGGCGTATTAATGCTTTTAGGTATTTCCGGTAGCTGATTAATATTGACAGGATCATTTTTTTGCCCTCCAGCACCATTATATTCTGAAGGAACTTGCGTTTCATTAGATGGCTGTTTTGAATTCGTATTTATATCTGTCGATAAATCCTTAAGAGTTGATGCAGTATTTTTTAAATTAGAACTTTCATTAGAATCCTCTGATTCATAATCCTTTTTATTTTCTGGCTCCAGCGTAATCAAATCTTCGCTTTTTACTTCATTTCTATTTTCATTTTGTATCAAGCCTTGTTCGGAAGTATTTGTATTTGTATTTGTATTTGTATTGAATAAAAAGTAAGCTGCTACAGTGAGCAAAAGAACCATTGCCCCCATACTCCACCACCAAAAGCCACCACGCCGACGTCGTTTATCTTGCTGCTCCAACAGTTGTTCGGCAGCTTCCCAGTAGGAGTCTTTAAACTCGAACTCCCGGTCCTCCAATTTATTTTTAAATAATTTGTCGAGTTCGTTCATATCAAATCACTTTAGATGCATTAATAGCTTTATGGACTAATTCCTTTAACTTCTTTCTGGCAGACGAAAGATGCCATTTAGAAGTACCATCACTAATATTCAACATTTTACCAACTTCTTTATGTGTATATCCATCAATTGCATATAGATTAAATACCTTTTGCGTCACTGGTGGCAATTGCTTGATAAAGCCTTCTAATTGCTCTGCATCCAGTTTCTGATCTGCGGTATTATAATCAACAGCTTTATTGTAAGATTGAGGATCTGCAAAATCAGTATGTTCAATTAATTCTTTTACTTTTCTATTTTTTCGAAACTCATCGATAACGGTATTAATCATAATACGTCTGATCCAGGCTTCGAAAGGCACCCCTTCTTTGTATTTATCGAGGTTACTGAGTATTTTCATAAACCCTACGTTTAAAACGGAAGCTGCCTCATCTTCATCTTTCTTATAACGCATACAAACACCCATAAGGATATTGAAACAGCTTTTATAAAGCTGAAACTGCGCTCTTCGGTCGCCTCGTTTGCAATCCTCAATGAGTTGTTGGCTAACTTTCATTTACCCTAGGGGGTTTTTGTCTTGTGAAACAGTGGGAAAAACGTCGATATTCGGCGTTTTTCCCTGGTTTATTTTATATTATTTGTAAAACAGCTAATATACTATAAACCTTTGAGTTTTAGTCTTCATTATAATACACGAAGCTAAAAAGGGAAAGGTTGGGTGAAAACAGGGAATATTGACTTTTTTAATTGAAATCTGCAAAAACCATTGGGGTCGACATGAGAATGTATAAATTCTTCTTGTCTTCCTGCCCATTTGAAATAAACTCGATCTCCATATGGCTTTGCTCTGGAAAGGATTCGAGACAGGAATTACATATTAATTTAGCCTTTTCTACACAGCTTTTACAATCAAACCATGCCCTGACCTGTTCAAGCTGATCATCTGAGTTTCCTGTAAGGTCAGCCATGAATGCATTAATTGTGTCCTGTAGATTATCGTAATCTCCTGTTTCGACAATACTACAAAAAGCCTCATCATCCGGGCAAATGCTTTCCTTATTATCACAAGAAAAAAGACATAGAATAAAAAGAATTGAAAGTATCGAAGTTTTCATCATTGCATTTTTTTTAATAGTATTATATTTTTTGTTGTCGAACTAAACTGTTCATTAGTATTACGAAAAAACTAAAGGAAGGGTTGGGTAAGATGTGTGAAATATATTTTTCCTTTTATCTTTGAGCAAAATTGAATTATGTCCAGACCTCTTGCTGAACGAATGCGGCCTCAAACCTTAGAAGACTATATTGGTCAGAGCCATTTGGTCGGTGAAGGTGCTGTCTTACGCAAAGCAATAGAATCCGGTAATATTCCTTCCTTTATACTTTGGGGACCTCCGGGAGTTGGAAAAACAACCTTGGCTAGTATCATAGCGAATCAATTAAAAAGACCTTATCATACTTTGAGTGCCATTAATTCTGGTGTAAAGGATATTCGAGAGACCATTGAGAAAGCCAAAAATCAGCAGTTTTTTAATAGTGCAAATCCTATCCTGTTTATTGATGAGATTCATCGATTTAGTAAATCACAGCAGGATTCTTTGCTCGGAGCAGTTGAGCGAGGGATCATTACGTTGATTGGTGCGACTACAGAAAACCCTAGTTTTGAGGTTATTTCTGCATTATTATCGAGATCACAGGTTTATGTCTTAGAGCATTTGGGCAAAGAAGACTTGATCAAACTGGTGGACATGGCCATCAAAAAAGATGAGTTTTTAAAAGAAAAAGATATTCAAGTAGAAGAGTATGACGCCATGTTAATGTTTTCGAGTGGAGATGCTCGTAAATTATTAAACACATTGGAGCTTGTTTCTAATACGATTAAAAAAGGTGAAAAATTAATCATCACGAATAGCTTGGTCAAAGACTTAATTCAGCAGAATATTGCCATCTATGACAAAGGAGGAGAACAACATTATGATATTGCTTCTGCTCTGATAAAATCCATCCGAGGTTCGGATCCGAATGCTGCAGTTTATTATCTGGCTCGAATGATTGAAGGTGGTGAAGATGTGAAATTTATTGCTAGACGATTAATGATTTCTGCGTCGGAAGATATTGGATTAGCCAATCCCAATGCCCTACTAATGGCAACGACAGCATTCCAAGCTGCTCAAGCTATCGGTTTTCCAGAATCCAGAATTATCCTGTCTCAAGCGACGATCTATTTAGCGACTTCCCCAAAAAGTAATTCTGCTTATATGGCAATCAATAAAGCACAGGCTTTAGTTCGAGAAACGGGGAACCTACCTGTTCCACTAGCGATTAGAAATGCGCCTACAAAATTGATGAAAAGCTTAAACTATGGGAAGGGTTATAAATATGCGCATAGTGAAAAAGGGAATTTTGCTGATATGGAGTTTTTACCCGAAGAAATAAAAGGCACCCAACTCTTTGATCCTTCTACCAATCCGACGGAACAAAAAATCAGAGAAAAACTAAGAAGAGAATGGAAAGAAAAATACGGCTATTGAGGGAATTAGGAATTAGGAATTAGGAATTAGGAATTAGGAATTAGGAATTAGGAATTA
>CAYXQH010000363.1:0-6554 GCA_964467425.1 uncultured Saprospiraceae bacterium | reverse complement strand
GTGATGTTGATGTCGTTGGTTCTAACTCGCTTATGTATGAAGCGGAATTGGTTCAAATCTATGACGAAGCTTTTGCAAAATTGGGCATCGATGTTACTATTAAAATAAATAATCGAAAAGTTCTTTTCGGGATGGCGGAAGCTGCTGGAATTGCGGATCAATTTATGGCTATGACTGTTGCTATTGACAAGTTGGACAAGATTGGTGAGGACGGTGTGAAAAACGAAATGCTTAAAAGAGAAATCCCTGCTCCTGCTGTAGAAAAAATATCGGAAATGCTTCAGGTCAAAAATCTGAGTGCTTTAGAAGCTCTTTTTCAAAATAGTGAAACGGGGTTAAAGGGAATTGAAGAATTAAAAACATTCCATAAATACTTCGACCTACAAGCACCTAGCAATACCGTCGAATTTGACATAACGCTTGCCAGAGGATTAAGTTATTATACCGGATGTATTTTTGAAGTTGCCGCAAAAGGGGTAAAAATCGGCTCCATCGGAGGAGGAGGAAGATATGATGATCTAACTGGAAACTTTGGATTAAAAGGCGTATCCGGTGTTGGTGTTTCTTTTGGTGCAGATCGAATTTATGACGTCATGGAGGAATTAGATATCTTTCCAGAAAGTGCAACTAAAAGTCTGTCAATATTATTTATTGCTTTCGACGATGACGCGCATAAATATGCCTTTGATTGGTTGAATAAAACAAGAGCTGCAGGAATTGCTTCCGAGTTATATCCAGCTCCGGTAAAGTTAAATAAGCAAATGAAATATGCCAATGCTCGAAGAGCATCTTATGTCGCTTTAGTTGGCAGCCAGGAAATGGAGCAAAATGTAGTTGCTTTAAAAAACATGGACTCTGGAGATCAAACTTTAATTTCTTTAGACGATTTACTTGAAAAACTATCTTAATTTTTGCCAAAACATACACATCTAACAAACGTTCAACAAGCCATCCAAGACGGTGAAACGACTTGTGTCCAATTAGTGCAATACTACCTCGAACAGATTGAATCTACTCGGGATTTAAATATTTATATAGAAGTTTTTGAAGAAGAAGCGCTTGTAAAAGCCTCCGAACTAGATCAAAGATTTAAAAAAGATCCAGCTTCTTTAGGTCGTCTATACGGAATGGTCCTTTCTATTAAAGATGTAATTTGTTATAAAGGACATCAAGTAACGGCTGCATCGAAAATTCTGGAAGGATACGAATCACCTTATTCGGCCACTGCTGTTCAACGCTTATTAGATGAAGACGTGATTATTATAGGACGTGTCAATTGCGACCAATTTGCAATGGGCTCTACGAATGAAAATTCTATATATGGTCCCGTTAAAAATTTTGCAGATCCGAATAAAGTTCCGGGAGGTTCTTCGGGAGGTTCAGCGGTTTCTGTTCAGGCAGATACTTGTCTTGCCTCTTTAGGCTCTGATACTGGCGGCTCCGTTCGACAACCAGCTTCATTTTGTGGTATCACCGGATTCAAACCTTCCTATGGAAGAATTTCCAGATATGGATTATTGGCCTATGCCTCTTCCTTTGATCAGATAGGCACCTTAAGCCATAGTGTAGAAGACGCTGCATTGCTTTCTGAAATCATGGCTGGCGTAGATGATTTTGATGCTACCCTTAGCAATAAAAAAGTGGGCGCCTGGTCCAAAGCAGAACCTTCAAATCAGCCATTCAAAATAGCCTATTTCAAAGCAGCAGTTGAACATGAAAGCTTAGACCCGGAAGTCAAAGAAAATACACAAACCGTCATTAATCAATTAGTGAGTAATGGCCATACCGTAGAAGCTGTAGATTTTAATTTACTCGATTATATTATTCCATCTTACTATGTATTAACAACTGCTGAAGCTTCCAGCAATCTATCTCGTTTCGATGGTATTCGATACGGGCATCGTAGCAAACAATCTGGTGATCTCCAACAGACCTATCAAAAATCCCGATCCGAAGGATTTAGCGAAGAAGTAAAACGTCGAATTATGTTGGGAACATTCGTTTTAAGTGCAGGTTATTATGATGCTTATTATGGAAAAGCACAACAAGTCAGAAAACTCATTCAAAATCGTACTAATGAAATTTTCAAAGAATATGATTTAATTATGATGCCTGCTGCTCCTGTACAGCCTTGGAATATTGGAGAAAAAATAAATGATCCTGTAGCCATGTATTTATCGGATATTTTCACTGTTCATGCCAATATGGTTGGCATCCCTGCCATATGCCTTCCAGCAAAAAGTTTTGAAAACGGCATGCCTTTTGGAATTCAGTTTATAGCTAATCGGTTTGAAGAGCAAAAATTATTCTCATTTTCCCATTATTTTCAGCTTTTAAATCGATAAATCCCTCCCTAGCGCCTTTTAATACACATACCCCTCTAAGAGAAATTTTAAACACCCTCTTAAGCAAAAGTTAAAGTATTGACCTTTTTCCACAAAGTCTTCGGGGCTTTCGTTTTAAGGTTTACTTTTGCACCCCTAAGATAATTTAACCAGCAAAGAGGGTAAAACGAAAAATCAATTGTACATCCCCCCTCTAATAATAGGAATTCCATGAGCACCAGAGTATTAATAAGTTTTTTATGTATTGTATTTTTAGGAGGCACTCTTTTGGCTAATAATAACGATCCAGCCAAGAAAAGAAAAAAGAAGGAAAAAAGGTCTACTTCTAAAATTCCACGCTATTCTAAAGCAGTCGTTCTCGATAGATTGAGCGAGTATGAAGGTATGATTGATGTAAAATACAACAACGAAGTTAAAGGCGAAATCAGAGAGTACACTCGAATGGCCAGAAGAGAAACCGAAAAGCTTATTGGTAAATCTGCACTGTATTTTCAGATGATTGATGATTCTCTTCAAAAATATAACCTCCCACGTGAGCTTAAAGGAATGGTGATTATTGAATCAAGATGTAATATCAAAGTAAAATCACCATCAGGAGCAGTAGGTCTTTGGCAGTTTATGCCGGCAACTGCCAGAAAGTATGGATTGAAAATCGACAACTATGTGGATGAAAGATGCGACCCCTACAAATCCACTTCCGCAGCTATGAAATATCTTTCTGATTTATACGCACGATTTGGAGATTGGACAGTTGCCATTGCTTCTTATAACTGCGGAGAAGGCACTATGCAAAAAGCAATGCGAAAAGCGAAAAGTAAAAACTTTTGGAAGTTAAGAAAAGACCTTCCTAAAGAGACACAAAGATATATACCAAAGTACATCGCAGCTACTTATGTTATTGACAATTATCTATTCTATGATTTGCACCCAGCATATCCCGATTACGATTTACAACTCACAAAAACGGTTACTGTTTATGAGCGTAAATCATTTAAGCAAATAGCTAAAGATACCGGTCATTCCATTGACGTTATCCGAAAGTTAAATCCAGCTTATAAAAAAGGGATAATTCCACCGAGCGCCGAAGGTCGGCAACTAATTTTGCCAAGATTGCAAAAGGCTTAAACGTATCGGGAAGGAATAAAACTGCTGAAATATTATTATTATTTATATGTTTTAACACTTTTCATCTAACTAATAGTTGAAAACATCGTTAAAAACGCATTCACCACTGAATCTTACTTGCTAAGTTTATGAAAAGTGAGGGCTTATCTCTATTTTACAGCCTTTGTTTTCTAAATTGGACAAGGAGATTAACAAGAATTGATAATGAGAGAATTTTGTTGCTTTATTTTATGCTTAGTATTTACTTCTTCTATTTATAGCCAGGATACTTATACTTCTGAAAGCTATGCTTTAATATCAGACGAGGAAATTAAATCCAGGCTCGCCACCATTCATAACGACGTTGTTAAACCGCGATTTGACCCTGCAGTCAGAAGCTACGTCAATACCTATACCGTTAAAAAAAGAGATAGAACCGAAGCTATGTTAGGGCGAACGGTCATTTATTACCCGCTTTTCGAAAAGTTGTTAGCTGAAAGTGGTCTACCGACAGATTTAAAATATTTATCGGTTGTTGAATCTGCTTTAAATGCAAACGCTGTTTCGAGATCTGGCGCTGTAGGTTTATGGCAATTCATGAAACCTACAGGCAGAGAATGTGGCTTAAGTATTAATCAGACCGTAGACGAAAGGCAAGATCCTGAAAAAGCGACCAGAGCAGCGATCAAATATCTTTCTCGTCAATATCATAAGTATGGAAATTGGGAACTTGCTTTAGCTGCATATAATGGCGGACCAGGCAGGGTAAACCGCGCTATAAAAAGAGGACGAAGCAAAAATTTCTGGAGAATACGACGACATCTACCAAGAGAAACCCGAAACTATGTTCCTGCTTTTATTGCCGCTACCTATATCAACCATTTTTATGAATATCATGGATTGAATCCGATTTACCCGGATGTAGATTTTCAGCAAACACAGCTTATTAAAATTTATAGCACCTTGACCTTTTCAGAGATTGAAGAAGTCACCGGAACGCCTGAATACATAATTGAATACTTAAATCCTTCTTACAAGAAAAAATATATTCCAGCTAACGCAATGGGTAACAATTTGGTTTTACCACAGGATCGGATGGCTGTTTTTCAAAACGCCTATCCTGGACTGGATAGCAGAAATCGAAACCTTGTAGTTGGTGAACGTATTTTAGCTCCAAGAAAAAAAGCTTTTGCACCGGAAAACTCAATTAGCCTTTTTCATACTGTTGAACAAGGAGAAAATATACAATCGCTTGCACAGATTTTTTCTTGTAATGAAAGCGATATCAAAAAGTGGAATAGACTAACGTCAAGTCAATTAAGACAAGGGCAAAGGATATTGATTTTTATATCAAAAGATGTAACGAAGTCTATTGCATTGATTGAACCACTGCCATTAGTTAAAGGTGAATTGAGTTCTATACAAGCTACTAAAGAATTAGAATGGAAACCTATTCCTCTTCCTACGACAAACACTAAAAAATCAAAGAAGAAAAGAAGGAAGCGAAAAAGGACAAAATATGTTTACCATAAAATTAAAAGAGGAGAATCACTCATGAATATTGCAGCGAAGTATCAAGGTGTTTCTGTAAATGATCTGATTCAATTAAACAATATTGATTCTGGAGAATCTCTTAAACCAGGAAAGAAATTAAAAGTAAAACCAAAATAAGTACCGGTCAAATAATTAATTCCCGACTTTCTTCAAAAAGTGAAGGAATAACCGGTTGGTAATGAGGTTTTTCGGAGTATAAGCATAAACGTCCTACTATTTCTAAATAGTAGGACGTTTGTTATTAATTAGGCTTCTACAGGTGGAATTCGTAATACCTGACCAGGATAGATTTTATCCGGATGATCCAACATAGGCTTATTGGCTTCAAATATCGCCTGATATTTCATCGGGTCACCATACTGTGATTTAGAGATAAGAGAAAGCGAATCTCCTTTTTGTACCGTATAAAATGTAGCTTCAGGCTCTGGATTTTCAACTTCAATCCGCTCATCTACACAACCTACTCCTTCAACATTACCTAAAGCGAGAATTACCTTTTCACGATCCGCATTAGTCATTGTTTTTCCACTCACCACAACTTGTTCGCAGAGTTCGACATTTAAATTATCAATAGGAATTCCTAAAGATTGAATTTCTAATTTTAGCAACTGCTCTTTACTGATTTCTGGTGCGGCACTAGCTGCTGGAACTTCTGCAGTTTCCACCTTTTTCTTTTTAAACAATTTGGCTCCTGCATTTTTTATAAAGGAAAATAAACCCATTTCAATTGATTTTAAGTTTGAATGAAAAATTATATTTAGTAAGGTAGGATTTTAAACGTATTAAAAAAAATATCCTCTATAAAAAAAGCCAGGACTAAATAGCCCTGGCTTAATTAAAACACCTAAAACCCTAATTAATTTGCCTCGGGTGGCAAATAAAAAACTAAAATCAACTATGAAATCTCAATTGTTCTTTTGATCTCTTTTTCGTCTATTTCTTTCTTCGCAATAGTGATATTTAAAATCCCATTTTCATACGAAGCCGAAATATTATTTTTATCCACCTCATCATTTAAATTGAACGTTCGTTCGAATGAGGAGTAAGAAAATTCTCTACGCGTAAACTTTTTATCTTCCGTTGCTTCTTTTGTTTTCTTTTCGAAAGCGATTTTTAACTGATCCTCTTCTACCTTCAATTGGAAATCCTTTTTTTCCAAACCTGGAGCAGCCAACTCTATTTTAAAATCTTTGTCACTCTCCAGAATATTTACAGAAGGTTGATTATTTACAAAATCACTTCCTACAAAATCAGCAATACTTCCATTAAAGAAATGATCTGCAATGGTATGAAGTGGATGATGCTTTGAGTCGAATGGATTATATTTTATTAAGTTCATTTTTTTAATTTTTAAAAGCAGGTAGCCGAGGCTACCTGATGATGAAATATATATAGAGTATGTTTAAAATTCTATTGATCGGCTACAAGCGGAAAATTCCATCTTGTACTTCGTTAAATTTTTCATCGAATTGCCCGCTCAAACATAAAAATTTAAGCATACTCTTAAACAGTTTTGAGATACTTCCTTACTTTACTTCAACAGATCGAGGG
>CAYXQH010000362.1:1526-6568 GCA_964467425.1 uncultured Saprospiraceae bacterium | reverse complement strand
GGTGCAGGAGTTAATATTACTGGATGTAAAGACTTTAGAACAGCAAAATTAGGCGACAAGGTTATTATTTGCAATAAGGAAATAAAAGTGGCATTTTTAGAAAATTATCATGCTAAAATGCTCAGTAATTATAAAAACTGTGAGCTTTTTTTAGTGGAAGGAAAGAACCCCCCTCAAGATAAGTAAGACCTTAAACTTTCGCATATTTCTTCACTTTTTCATCCATATACACAAACCAAAGCGGTGGCACTAAAGACATCAGAATAGATGCCGGGTAACCTAAAGGCAGTTGTGGACTTTCATCAAAGTGGCGTAAGACCTGATACTTTCGAGTAGATTTAAAATGGTGGTCAGAATGACGCGTTAATTCATATAGAAATATTCTTCCCAGTTCATGATTAGAATTCCAGGAGTGAATCGGTTGTACATTTTCGTAACGGCCAGAAGCCAATTTCTTTCTGCGCAAACCATAATGCTCGATATAGTTTACAGATTCTAAAAGTAAAATGCCACCCAAAGCAATCGCGATCGCAAACAAGATCATCGACCAACCAAAAACAGCTCCGATACCTAACAAATAAACAAGCTGTGCAATCTGAAACCAGATCATTTCATTCGAAGTGCTAAACACTTTTTTACCCGCTCGTCCTAATCGTTCCTTTTCCAAATGCCAGGCACTAAAATAGCTTTGTGTAATGGATCGAAACCAAAAGGCATAAATAGTTTCACCCAAACGAGAAGAAGCCGGATCTTCATCGGTCGCTACATTTTTATGATGCCCTCGATTATGTTCTATAAAAAAATGAAGATATAACGCTGACAGTAATAAAGTCTTTGACATAAATTGTTCAGACTTTTTTGTCCGATGTCCTAACTCATGCGCTACATTAATTCCAATCGTTCCAATCAAGATGCCAACATTCAAGGTCATCCCTACGATTTCAAAAGTACTAAGTCCACCAGCTTGTATGGTGAAAAAATAAAAAAGGATTAATGCATAAAGGATTGGAATATTAAGGTAAAGCAAGATGTCAAAAAAGACAACAACTGCTTTCTTGTCTTCTACTTCTGGTGCCAGGTTTTCTTTTGAATAAGGGATAAAAAGTTCTAACAATGGTATGACTCCAAATGCAATATAAACAGCCCCTAATGACCAAATCCCTCCATAATATATCCCTAAGAAAGCTGCCAATGGCGCTATATAAGCCAGTAAATATTTTGAGTCTTTCAACATCGCGTAAATTTTATTAAATTCTTTATCCTAAAATAAGGATTTTTTATTGAACCTATTTGAAAATAGGGTGTATAAAAGAGAAAACAGTTTAAAATGAAGCGTTTTCTCCTCTTTAATATCCTGGTTTTATTGAATCTCAATGCTTTTAGTCAAGCACCGGAGCAGATTTATTCAATTACCAAAATCCAAAAAGACTATGATTATTATAGTCAGCAGGCTGCACTTTGGGAGCAAGAAACTAAGAAAACGAGTAAAAATGCAAATGCCTGGTTCAATTACTTTACGGCAGCAAGAATGAACAATATGTTTGCCGGAGAAAATGGCAGCCGTTACGATTTAAATACCATCGCTGAAGAATTAAAAACGAATCTTCCTAATACTTTTGAATACCATTATGTCTCTTACAAGTTAGAACATGATATGGACAAATCTTTTGCGCATATCAAGAGAGCATATGCTACTGATCCGGAACGATGTGATTCATGGGACGCTTTCATTAACACAGCTGAATTTGAAAGAGATAAAAAAACAATGAAGCACTTTTTCGAAAAGTGGTATAATCATAAAACATTTTCACCGGGCATAACCATGTGGAATTATAACGTTCTTGTTGGACTTGACTCTGATGCCGTAATTATTACTTTCGGAGATAATGACACTTATCCATTGTGGTTTTTACAAACGGTAAAGGATATGCGAAATGATGTCCAAGTTTTGAATGCCTCTTTATTGGTTAAAGATGATTATCGCGAGACGATGTTTAAAGAAATGGGCATCCCTTCTTTTACAAAAACAATGGAAGAATTAGGTTCCTATCAAAGTTTTAGAAATGCATTGATGGAACATGTTATCCAAAACACAAAGCGTCCTGTTTATATTGGAGTTAGTGCGCCAAGAGAATTTAAAGATAAGCATCACAATAATTTATACATCATCGGTCTGGCGTTTAAGTATAGTGAGAATGACTTTGACCATGTAGCTGTTTTACGAAATAACTTTGAATCTAAATTTTTAAAAGATTATTTAAAATTTGAAATCACCAACGATTTCAGTCAATCTGTCGTTAATTATATGAATCGGCAATACTTACCTTGTTTGACAGTTTTATATAAACACTATATGTTGAGTGAGGAAATAAAGAAGGCGAATGAAGTAAAAGAATTAATGATTGACATTGGAGATAAAAATGGTGACACCAAGCAAATTCAAGATTTTTTAGCGAAATTTAAATAATAAACTGTTACGATATAGCTAAAATGTTCAGCCTTAGAAAAAAATATACATCGCTTAAAGACGAAGAATTGATGCCTTATGTCGTCAAGGGTCAGGAGCGTGCATTCGATGAATTGTACCGTAGGTATAGTGGAAAGATGCATTATTATTTCTTTCGGATGCTTGGGCAAAATCAAGATCGCGCTGATGATTTCACACAGGATCTGTTTATAAAGGTTATTGAAAAAGGAGCCTACTTTGATGTCAAGCAACGCTTCTCTACCTGGCTCTATGCTGTAGCAGGCAATATGTGTAAAAACGAATATCGAAGACTCGAACGGAAACCCGAACAGGCACTACCTGAAAACTTTGCAACAGCGATGGCTCGGGATGGTTTATATTTGGAATCAGAAGTGGATCAAGAACGGTTTCGGCAAGATTTAAAAAAGGTTTTAGAACGATTAGATTTTGAACACCGTCAATGCTTTATTCTTCGGTATCAACAGGATTTAGGTATTCGGGAAATTAGTGAAATCCTTGGATGCCCGGAAGGGACCGTAAAATCAAGACTTTATTATACCCTCCGAAAATTGGCAGCACAACTGCATTATTTCAATCCAAACTTTTCAAAAAAAAAGAGATATGAATCACAATCAAGATAAACTGGAATATCTTCTGGCAAATAAAAGCTATCAGGATTTGCTTCCGGAGGAAAAAGCATGGATCAGTCATCAATACTCCGAAGAAGAGTATAATGCAATGTGTACTGCATTGTCAGGGAGTGTTTCTTTTTTTAAGAAAAATCAAACCCGTCCTAACCCTGAAATTAAATCAAAATTACGCCAACGGCTAAAACAAAATAAGCAACCTGCAACGGTAAAGCCTTTGCTCAATTATCGTATCCCAGCCTGGCAAGCTGTTGCTGCTTTTGCACTACTCTTATTTTTTGTTCCGCAGGTCCAAAAAAACCAAGTCAATGGTGACGATTCTGAAAGGATATTTATCTTTAAAACCGATACTGTTTATAAAGAAAGTCCCGTTGAGAGAACTATAGACCAATTAGTCGATACGCTAACAGACATTCCAAAGGTTCGGAAAATTTTGAGCCGAACGAATAAAGCCCCAATCAAAGCAAGTACGGTCGTATTTAGCAAGGATGAAACGCTTAGTGCCAATTTATCGAGAGATTTATCGGCATTACATTCTAGTGAATTCGATACCGTCTCCGTCGAAAACATGATTTCCCGTTATCTCAAGGATTCCGTCAAAAGCTATCAAATTGATATTGATACAGGATTTCAGGACATTGGCAGGGTTTATTAATCTGAAAACTGTTAACCCAAAATACTAACTAACTTATCTTCAATCAATATTGCCTGTCTACCGACATGTAGAGATATTGATTATTGGATATTTTTTTTATTCCTTGTGAAATTCTTTTACTTTCGCAGAACAGAATCATAAATCATCTGTTTGGTCAAGTATGAGTACACAATTCTATAAATTAAAAGTGAAGGAAGTTATTCAAGAAACGGAAGATTGCGTTTCTCTATCCTTTGAAATTCCCGGAAATTTAACAGAAACATTCCAATATACACAGGGGCAATATGCCACCTTAAAGTTTGATCTTAATGGTCAAAGTGTTCGACGTGCTTATTCCATGTCTAGTAGCCCTTTGGATGCTGATTTTACGGTTTCAGTAAAAGAGCTAAAAGGAGGCTTGGTTTCTACGCATATCAACAAAAACATCAAAGCTGGAATGGAGGTGGATGTTATGCCGCCTGATGGTCGGTTTTTCACAAAACTAGCAGAAGAAAACAGAAAGACGTATTATCTTTTTGCGGCGGGTAGTGGAATTACCCCTTTGATGTCTATTTTAAAAACAATCATTGAAAAAGAACCACAGAGCACAGTCTTTTTACTTTATGGAAATCGAAATGAATCCTGTATTATTTTTAAAGATCAACTCGATCAATTACAAAAGCGATATGCAGGTCAATTGATCGTGGAGCATATACTGAGCCAACCGAGTAAGGAAAAGAAAAGTGGCTTAGGTGGTTTCTTTAAAAAAGCGGTTTCCAGCTGGCAAGGAAAACTTGGCCGTATCGATACGGAGCATACGACTAATTTTCTAAACCAAAATCCTCCAAGAACAGACGAGGTGGAATACTTTATTTGCGGTCCTGGATCCATGATTGATTTGGTCGAAAAGCTGTTATTGGACAAGGACATTTCTAAAAAACAAATTCATACGGAGCGATTTACCAATGCTGATTCTGGAGAATCTTCCACGGCTACTGCTCCTGCATCATCTGGTGCTGGCTCTAATGTAGTTATTCATTTGGATGGTGAAAAAATCGAACTTAATATCAGCGATAACAAAACGATCCTCGATCATTTGTTAGATAAAAAATTGGAACCACCTTATTCTTGTACTTCTGGTGCCTGCTCCACTTGTATGGCAAAAGTGATCAAAGGCGGTGTGACAATGGATGCCTGTTTTGCTTTGGATGATGATGAAGTCGAAGATGGCTATATCTTAACTTGCCAGGCGCATCCTAAGGATGGAGATTTGGAGATTACTTTTGACGTGTAA
>CAYXQH010000362.1:0-1426 GCA_964467425.1 uncultured Saprospiraceae bacterium | reverse complement strand
ACCTCTGATATTATTCTTTATAAAAAATCCATTTACCGATCTCTTTAAAGCTTACTTTCTTACCGTACATCAAAATACCAACCCGATAGATTCTCGCTGAAAGCCAGACGAAGAAAATAGACGTTGCTGCGAGCACGGCCATCGACACCAACACTTGCCAGATAGGTGGACTAAAAGCTAGCCTTGCGGGCATTACAATCGGAGAAAACAAAGGAAAGATAGAAGACCAAATTGCCAAATTACTTTGTGGAGTAGTTACTACAACCATCATAATATATAAAGCCAAGATAACAGGAATGGTAATAGGTAATGTCAAGGCTTGTCCTTCTCCCAGATCATCTCCCATAGCAGAACCAACTGCAGCAAATAGAGAAGAATATAAAAAGTATCCACCAAGAAAATAAAATAAAAATAAAGGAAGAATTCCCCACCAATTCATGTTTCCGACTTCCAAACGTAATTGTTGTGCCATATCGTTCATATCGTCCATATCTATCTCCGGCGCGCCAGCTGTAGCACTACTAATTTGCTCCGTATCAAATCCGAAAAACAAGCCAACCAACATATAACCAATCGGTATCAAAATAGACCAGATCAATACTTGAGTAAGACCAACAGCTCCAACCCCAATAATCTTTCCCATCATAAGTTGGAAGGGTTTTACAGAGGAAATCATAACTTCAACGATACGACTTGTTTTTTCTTCCATCACACTTCGCATCACCATCATACCGTAAATAAAAATAGTCATGTACATGATAAAACCCATCACACCTCCGATCCCTGCTCCGATAATACTAGTCATGGTGCTTTCACTTTGCTCCCCTTCTTTACTCTTTTTAATCAAACTCACTTTGGAACTTAGACTTTCTAACTCTTTTTTATCAATCTTGAGTTCACGCATTTTATAATCCCGAATTTTAGCCTCGATTTTATCTCCGATTTTTGAATGCAAATCAAGTCCCAATTGTTTTTTCGAATAGTAGTACGCTGAAAAAGCTTTTGTTTTAAGATTTTTAACGGACGGCACTTTTATGACCACATCATATTCGGAATCTTCGATATTAGCAACTAAGGAATCAAAGGGTTGTGTTTCCATTTTGAAAAACATATTGTCATCATCGCTTGGTTTTTTATCTAAAATACCATGTTGATCAACAACAGCAATTTTCAGATCGTCATCTGCTTCATATGAAAAAATAAATCCTATAATAATAAAGAATAAAACAAATGCGAAAGGAGTAAGAAAAGTCGCAAGAATAAACGAACGTTTTTTAACACGTGTCAAATATTCTCTTTTTATAATTAGCCAAAGTTTATTCATTTTTCTAGTTGATTTTGATATTAAGTTTTAGTCAAAAAAGTAATAAGCCATTCTCTTATTCCTCACTTACCATACCCAGCGATTCTACTTTTTTAATAAAAA
>CAYXQH010000361.1:0-6577 GCA_964467425.1 uncultured Saprospiraceae bacterium | reverse complement strand
CAATTGTTTTTCTACGCCAAACGCCTGCCGTTCCATTAAATTGCAAAAAGCAATTGCTCACTTTTCGACCTAGTTGCTCCACAGTAAAATGAACATTTAATTGCATGGCTTGTAGACGAGTAAGCATGCTGTAATCCCGATTAATATGTTCCCAGCGCGTTTGTACTACGCCAACTTTTTCATCATTAAAGTAGGGGATGGTAGTTAAAAGGAAATCTGGCCTCGGTAGAAAGTCAGCATCAAAAATAGCGATGAATTCTCCTTTCGCATGCTGCATCCCTTCTTTTAACGCTCCTGCTTTATAGCCTTTCCGATCAACTCTATGGAAGAAGTCGATATTAAATCCTTTGGCTTTGTATTCTGCTACTTTACGTTTGGAAATTTCCACCGTCTCATCTGTGGAGTCATCCAGAATATGGATTTCAAATTTATCTTTTGGATAATTAACCTTTACAATTTGATCAACGAGCCGATCAACAACATACATTTCATTGAAAACAGGAAGCTGGATCGTGACAAAAGGAAGTTTATCTTTAGGTGTCGCTTTCAAGTATTCCTGTTTACCATTTTTCCAGTAATGTTTTTTATAATGATAAAGGAGATGTAATTGCAAAAGGCAATAGAACATAATGTAGGTCAAGGCTACAATATAAATTCCAAGAATAATATACGCGACGACTGTTGTCATGCTGTTTATAATAATTTAAAAATTGTCCACAATATTTTATGTCCGGCTAAAATAGTTCCTTTGATTGTGCCAGACACTTTTGAAACACCAATCCGTTTACGATAAGTAACTGGAACCTCTTTACATTTTAGTTTATATTTTGCTGCCTTAACTTGCATTTCTACTGTCCAGCCAAAATCAGGATCCTGCATATTAATGTCAATCAGGCTTTTGTACCGAATGGCTCGAAAAGGGCCGAGATCTGTAAAGTGATATTTATAAAACAATCGGATTAAATTCGTTGCTAACCAATTGCCAAAAATTTGCTGCGGCATCATCGCTCCATTTTCCATCGCTCCAGTAGCTCTCGATCCAATCACCATATCCATTTCTTCTTCAATAATCGGAGTTACTACTTTCGTCATTTCTTCTGGATGATCTGAATAATCACCATCTAAAAAGACAACGATATCGGGCTGATCTGTGTGCTCTTTGCTTTTTAAATATTCTATTCCTTTCAAACAAGCACTTCCATAGCCTTTTTGCGGCTGGTCCAAAACAATTGCTCCGTTTTCTGCAGCGACATGAGCCGTCTGGTCTGTACTTGCATTATTACAAACAAGAATATCGCGAACCAAATCCTTTGGAATATCTTGAATAACCTTTCCAATAGATTCTTCTTCATTATACGCCGGAATAATAACATCAATAACTGGTTTCGGCATGTAGACGTTTTCTAGTTTGTTGTTCAGCAAAGTTAGTATAATTCGACTAATTTCTATTGTCTTTCAGCCAACATAAGAAATAGTATCTAAAATCCTTTTAAAGCAACAAAATACCATAGTAATAGTTTAAATAAGACTTTTATATGCTAAAGTTGAAGCTTTTTTGGCTTGAAAAAATTAATCGGTTAACTTTGCGTTATTAAAGCGGAAAGAGGCTGGTGGACTTGAAATCATTAAATATATTTTGTATTCGATATGTTAAAAAAATACCTATTCCTAGTCATATTGTCAAGTATTATCATCCTTTTCTCCTGTACTCCGGAAGACGATTTTATTACTTCGGGGTCTGCAAAATTGGAATTTTCATTGGATACGTTGCGATTTGATACCGTTTTTACAGCACGAGGATCCGCAACTCGTATTCTGAAAGTTTATAACACACACGACAAATCGATACAAATTTCAAATATTCGATTAGCGAATCCAAATTCTTCTTTTAGAATCAATGTTGATGGTCTCCCTACTTCAGATATAGACGATATAGATATTGCAGCGAATGACAGTCTTTATGTTTTTGGAGAGGTTACGGTCGATCCTGATCAACCTGTTTCAATAAGTCCCTATGTGATTTATGATGAAATTATTTTTGAAACGAATGGAAATATACAGGAAATAAAACTAGAAGCCTGGGGGCAGAATGCGAATTATATCCCTAATCGTTTTAGTGCAGATAGCTTGAGTATACTTCCTTGTAATGGAATGTCAGAAATTATTTGGAATGATCCAAAGCCTTACGTCGTTTTTGGGGTACTATTTGTTGATGACTGTACATTTACTATTGAAGCGGGAACAAGAATTCATTTTTATGGAGGGCTTACCAAATTTGAAGATAATGAAGGCAATACAGGAACCTATAATGATGGTTTATTATTTATCCTGCCGAATGGAAAATTAAATGTAAAAGGGACAGTAGAAAATCCAGTGATTTTTGAAGGGGATCGTTTAGAAGAAGATTTTGATAATATATCCGGACAATGGGCAGGCATTCGATTGGGGGCAGGAAGTAGCGGGCACGTTATGGAAAATGCTATTGTTAAAAATTCCATTGTTGGTGTACGAGCAGATTCAACAGATTTGACCTTAAAAAATGTTCAGTTTTATAATACCTCGAGTAGTGGTTTGATTAGTGTTCGGTCTGACATTACTGCGGAAAATTCTTTATTTCATAGTAATGGCGGCAACTGTGTGCAGTTGGAGTATGGCGGATCGCATAATTTTACCTATTGCACCCTGGCTAGTTATGGCGTAGATGCTTCTGCATTGCGGATGACAAATGTTTTATGTTTGGATCAATTTTGTAATGATTATCGATCCCATGCTTTGGATGCAAACTTTACTAATTCTATCGTTTTTGGTTCCAGAAGAGATGAAATTTCGCTTTTCAAAGTGCCGGATACCAACTTCGATTATGGTTTCAAAAATTGCATTGTTCGGATTGATGAACTAGATGATGAAGGTGATTTTACTAACTTTTTTGAAAATTGTCTTCCTTGTACAAATGCGGATAATAACGATGCTCTTTTCTTTGATGTTGATGAAGATGATTATCATTTAGATACCCTTTCTATTGCAGAGGGACAGGCAGTTCCGATTTTGTCTCCAATTGTAATTGATAAAGACCTGGATGGTAATGATCGAGATGCTACTACTCCAGATATGGGCTGTTTTGAATATCAATATGAATAGTGTTTCCATTATTGGTTGCGGCTGGTTAGGATTTCCTCTTGCCAGATTTTTAGTTGAAAAAGATTTTTCTGTAAAAGGTTCTACGACCTCTGAAGAAAAACTCCAGAAGCTTTTAGAAGCAGGTATCCGACCTTTTTTAATAACGGCAGGTCCCGTTCTGCTAGGTTCAAATCTTTCCGATTTTTTCGATTCCGATAATTTAATTATCAATATTCCCCCTCAGCGTCGAAGAGATAATGTCGAAGAGCTACATTTTATAGAAGTGAAAAATATTATAGATACAGCTATAGAAAACGGAGTTCAAAACATCCTGTTTTGTAGTTCGACAAGTGTTTATCCGAATAATAATGGAATAGCTGATGAACAAACGATTTCTGCTCCAATGACTGGTTCAGCTAAAGCTTTAGTCCGAATAGAAAATTATCTTAGCAATAAGTCGGATTTAAATAGTACGATTTTAAGACTTTCGGGTTTGGTAGGAGGGGAGCGAAAAGCAGGTCGTTTTTTAGCTGGAAAGAAAAACCTTCCCAACGGAGCTGCTCCGGTTAACTTAGTCCATCGAGATGACTGTATTCAGGCAATTTATAGCATTATAAAAAAGGAGGCTTGGAATGAGTTGTTTAATGTCTGCGCAGATGAGCATCCTTTTCGAAAAGACTTTTATAAAAAACAAGCAATCAAATTGGGGTTGGAACCTCCGGTTTTTATTGAAAATGACGAGCCTGTTTTTAAAATTGTTTCCAACAAAAAAATAAAAGAAAAACTCGGAGTAGAATTTACTTTTCCAGCTTGATATTTATTTTGAAACTAATCTACTTATAAGAAAAAATAAACCCTTGTCCGTGGACATTTTCAATTTTAATAGAAGGATCTTTTGAAAGATATTTTCGCAGATGAGAAACAAATACATCCATGCTTTTTCGGTTAAATTCGTCTGTGGAACCCCATATTTCAGTCAGTGCTTTTTTTCTGGAAAGCAAACGGTCTTTGTTTTCGCAAAAAAGCTGCAATAATTCTGCTTCTCGTTTTGTTAACTTTTGAACCTCGCCAACCAATTGAAGTTGTTGCAATTGGAAATCAAATTGATAATTTCCAATTTGGTAATGCTCTTGATAAACGGGGCTTTTTTTCGTTCTTTTCAGTAGTGCTTTGATTTTCGCAACCAGTAATTCTTCATCCACAGGTTTGGTGATATAATCTTCTGCTCCGGCTTTATAACCTTTTAACTTATCTATTTTCAAAGATTTCGCACTTAAAAATATAAAAGGAAATTCATTATTTGATTTTCGAATTTTAGTAGCAAGCTCGAAGCCATTTATACCTGGTAACATAATGTCCAGAATACCAAGGTCGAATGATTTATTAGCAAATAACTTTAATCCTTCTTCGCCGGATTTTGCCCAGTCTACTACAAAATCTTGCATTTGAAGATATTCAGAAAGAATATACCCAAAGCTTTGATCATCTTCTACTAAAAGAATTTTATTCATAGCTTGTAATTAAATGTTAATAATAAACTCACAACCCTTGTTATAGTTAGGGTTTAATTGAATCGTTCCACCGTAAACAGAAAGGACTTCTTTGACATAACTCAACCCGATTCCAAACCCTTGACCTTTGTATTGATTGTTTTTTTGCACTCTGAAAAAGCGGTCAAAAATTCCAGCATGATATTGTTTGTCAATTCCTGGACCATTATCACGAACAATTAGCACTTTACTTTTGTCTTGCTTAAAAGTCTCAATGTTAATGTGAACATTTTCCCCGCCATACTTGAGTGCATTTTCGATTAAGTTGTAAATGCAATTGGAGATTTGAGTTTTGTTAGCATAGATAATTGGATTATCTATATTTAAAGATAGATCAATACTTGCCTTTTTCTGTTCTATTAAAATTCCTAAACGTTTTGGCATTTGTTTAATAATCTCATGAATATTGACAGGATCTTTTGATTGATGAATTTCACTATTACTGATTAAAGATAATTCTAAAACATTGGATAAACGTTCTTCCAGGCTTTTACTTTCACGTTCTATTAAGTCAAGGTAAGTTTTGTTCTTTTCTACGTTTTTACTTTCTCGAAGGACTCTTGATGCCAAGTGAATGGAACTGAGTGGTGTTTTAAATTCATGACTCAGGTTATTAAAAAAATCTTCCTTTATTTTACTGGCTTTTTTTTGCTTGGTATAAATTTTTAATAAATAATAAAAAAGAAAAATAACCAATAGTAATAAAGCAATGCTTGCAAAAAATATATTCCTTAGCGTTTTTAAAGTACTGGAAAGAGGATTGGGGACATAAATGCTTAGCCAAAGTAGTTCTCCAGCAGTTTTACTCCCCGGTAATTGTAAATAATTATCGACCGGTCTTGTAATCGTTAAATCTGTAATGGTTTTACGTTCGTCATAGTCTTCTTCATTATCTAAAGGGCCATCGTAAATGGCGAACGAAATATAGCAGGAAATACATTCCTTATATGTAGAATTTAGGAGTTCGTCTTTATTCGTTAAATGGTTGCTGATATAAATACCATTGGTAGTATCTTGAAATAAAGCAAAATAAGTTTTGTTTGAAATACCATTTTTGACCATGATTGAATCCATGATAGATTCTAGTGTTTCCTTTTCTTTGGTAGAAAGCGTATCCAATTCCCTCAGCGCTTCTTGATGGGTTTTGTAAAAACTTGATGCAATTTCCGGAACAATCCTTAACAAGTTCAGATGCTCTTGTTCTTTTTGTAACTGACTAGCCTTTTGCAACCAATTAATTTGGATGCCAAGCAAGAAAATTAAAATGACGATTCCTGTGATTGTCAGCCAATTGAAGTATTGTGTTGACTTTTTCATACCCTAATATTACAGGATTTTAAGCTTTCTTTCGCGCTTATTAAGTTTTCATTAAGCACTTTAATTTTTCGTTTAGACCTGTTCGCTATCTAATAAGTATAAATGCTTGATTTTTCATGTTATTTCGTATTGAGAATTTTATTCTGAAACAGAAAATAACATTAATATGAAAAATGCAATTTGTATAGCAGCCCTTCTCTTTAGTTTATCGATTAATTTGTTTGGACAAAAGTATATATCATTAGATTTGAGCGAAGAAGATAAAAAAACTCTAAATGCGGAGATTGAACAAATTCTTGAGGATGATCAAAAATATCGAAATCCAATTGCTCTTGGGACGACAAAAGATTCTTTAATTCAGGACATTAAACGCAAATCAGATACAATGGATATTCAATCCTATATCAAATATACGAAGTCCTTAAATCTGAGTTTATCAAAAGAAATGAAGGATTCACTATGGACACTTCAACATGGCTTGGATTTTTTAAATTATCAGAAGTTTAAAAAAATAGTTGAAAAATATGGCTATCCATCTAAAGATAGGATAAGATCAGATAAAAACATTTTCGTTATTTTATTGCACCCGCCAC
>CAYXQH010000360.1:0-6614 GCA_964467425.1 uncultured Saprospiraceae bacterium | reverse complement strand
TTCGAATGATAACATTTCCGACTTCGTCTACATAGGTTTTGAGGCCTAATTGTTCGCCAAAGTTTTTAGCAAAAGCAATGACTCTTGCTTCTTTTTTAGAGGGACGTGGCACTGCATTTAAATCTGCGAAATTTTTCCAAAGTGCTTGAGGTTTTAAGCTCTTAATAGATGATGACATATAATTTATTTTTTCTTAGAATCTTTAAAGTATGTTTATTTTTTGTGACGGACACCCGCTAATGCATAAACTGCAAATGAAGCCAGCCAATGTGTTCCTTCATAATATTCACTTGCAATATAAGGGACGGTTGCATTTAAATGCTTTTCAGCGGCGTTTAATAGCCGACGTTTTGTTTTTTTCTTTTTTACAAAAGGTAGCAAGCCATAGATGCACCAGGCTCTACTAAGATTAACACCATCGAGGTGAACAAGTTTAGGATCAGAGCGATCGGAGACTTCAGCAGGGTTTAAAAGGGCTTTTAATTTCTTCTTTGGTAAAAACTTTTTAAACCATTTTTCAAATGGTTCTTGATCTAAAACCATGCTCATTAATTTTGCCTCTTCCAGGCATGCCGATAAAAAATCTTCGCCACTAGGTTCCCAATTTGCAGGACAGTCTGTATCGTTTAAATAGTAATCCTTTGCTCTTGAAGTAATCAATTTTTTGAGTTTACTATGCTTTGCTTTATTCGCATATTCTAAAGCAAAAGAAAGACCAAATGCAGTGTTTGGATGAACGCCTGTTCTTACCGCATAGGTTTGTTTTGGTAAAAAATCAATATACTTTTTAATAATAGCGTCTGTTAGCGGTTGTAGATTTTGTTTCCATTTTCGACCATCCGTATCATCCCAGTCATAGAGTTCTTCTGATAATTTCATTAACCAGGACCAACCGTACATTCGTTCCCAGGATTTGCTCGCCGTTTTTAAATAATCGACTTCTCCCTGAATATTTTTAGCACTTAGATTAGTGCTTAACATTTTTCTGATTTCTGGACCTTCGGCTAAGTTCGGAAAGGTTTTTAATAAGCGGACTAACATCCAGTGTCCATGTACAGAAGAATGCCAGTCAAAGCATCCGTAAAAAGAAGGGTGTAATTCCTTTGGTGTTTTTAAAGCATTTTCATCTTTTAAAACTTGCCCCAATTTATTTGGATATTCTTTTTGAATGCAACTCAAAGCTAAGTTTGCGAAATGAGAAGCTCCTTTTTCAGTTAGCTGTAATTGGCCTTGATCACTTTTACTCAAAAATGGATTCTGACTTATTTGTGCCATAGATAGAAATGGGGATAGTAAGAGAAAGAGTAGTATATGTTTTTCCATATTGTAATTTGTGCCTCCAATTTACAGAAATTTGTCCTAATTCTGCTTTAAATGAACGATGGTTAAAATAGGCATAACAACAGAAATAAAAAACGATATCTGTTTGATTAATTCTGCTTTTATATGTTAAATAAGTGATAAACATTCTCGGGAAAAATAAAATAGTAGCGTCACATATAAAAGATTTATCATTCGTTACTGGCTCTTTTTACGATTAAATATCATGGAAAATAAATTTAAGTCGTTTTTAATGGTGTCACGAAATTCGGTTTTCTAGAAGAGCTGAATTGGGGAAATAGAAGTTTTTATGGTACATTGTGATAACAAAAAACTCCAAAAACCTAATAAACCCCTTTAAACCTCTCTATATTTCTTGTAAAAGTCCTAACTCCCTTAGGACTTTTACTTTTTTTAGCCATTCATTTAAATAGTTCAAATCATAAGTTTAAGCTTCCAAAGGTCTAGTAGAATAGATGAGGAAAGAAATGACAAAATATTTGATCAGCTTTATGGCCCCTAGGCGAAAATATAAAGCTAATCTATTTAGTTTAAAATATCGACATTAAAGCATTTCTTGCCCTGGCATCTTAAAGATGTCAGGGCTTTTGTTTTAATGATTCTTTGTCAAGACTAGGACAGAATTTTTATAGAATAAAAGGTACTTTAAAAGAATGTTTGGAAAACCTGTTTGTGTACTTTTTAACTAAACGCGATGAGTTCATTATGAGGTGTCTTTTCAAAATATCTCTAAGTTTTCTTTTCTTATTTTCTTCTTCCGGTCTCCTGGCGCAAGCTTGTTGCTCAGGCGGAACCCCTCTTTCAAGTAGCCTTGGAATTCAAGCTGTTCCAAATAAAACATTTAGAATTCAATTAAGCTATGATTATAATACGCAAAAGGATTTAGTTGCTCAAAGCAAAAGATTAGATGATGATCGAAGAGAACGAAATACGCATTCCATATTATTGAGAAGTACTGTTGCCTTAACTGAAAAGATATCTTTTACTTCTTTGTTTTCCTATATCACTCAAGAAGATATTGTTCATTCCAATTTGAATCAAAACCTTAAAAGTGCTAGCGGAATAGGCGATGTTGCTTTATTGATGCAATATCGATTACTCTCAAAAAAGGATATAGATGTTACTGTCGCAGGAGGGGTGAAACTTCCTGTTGGAGCTACAGATAGAATCGATGATGATTTTGGTATTGCTTTGAATCCGGACTTACAACCCGGTACTGGTTCTTTTGATTACATTGCCGGAGTTAATTTTACACGTGGGCATATTTTTAAAAATAATCTAACTTTAATTTTGAATAGCATTGTACGCATTACAGCACCTGCAGATCGTTTTGGAGGACGATTGAAATATGAATTTGGAAATGAACTACAAAACCTGTTTGGTTTTCAGGATAGCTATGTGATTAAGAACGTTACTTTTAATCCTTCTGTATTGTTTCGATATCGCTTGACAGCTCATGATAAAAGTAATGATCAGGAAGTTCCGAATACTAGCGGTCAATGGTTGCATGTAGTTCCCGGGATTGATTTTTTATTAGATACGAATTGGAGTGTTGGCGTCTCAGGAGAAATTCCTTTATATCGAAACTTGGATGGCACCCAGTTAACTACTTCTTACAAACTTAAATTTACAATTGATTATCAGTTTCCCTTTAAAGAAAAATGATACTGAAATGAAAAACCTATACCTTTTTCTTGTTTTGATTCTAACGTTTTCTTCTTGTGAAAAAAAAGAAACAGACCCAGTTCCTGCTCCTCCGGTTAATCAGGGTTCCCCGTTTATAAAAATTATTCAGGATGAATTTGGGGACAGACCGATTGTCATCGCAGGTAGTAGTGGAAAGAATTTAATTGTTTCTTTTTTTAGAACATTAGAAGATGGAACAGAATTGAGCTTTGAGTCGACAGATGAAGAACTTCCAGTTTTGATGATTGATAATGAGGGGACTTCATGGGATGTTTTTGGAAGAGGAGTTTCCGGTCCAAGAGCTGGTCAGTCTTTAACACACACCAGGTCATGTATGGGATATTGGTTTTCATTCAATTCGCTATATCCCGGTGCCGAGATATACAATGGTTCAACGGTGGAAGTACCGGATGCCGGAGTTGTTGAAGCCGCATCGGGGTGGGCTATTCCTACAGATTATGTTATAAATGCACTTCCTTTTGCTGCGGTACATTCTTTAGATGATCCACCATTTATTAATTATGATTCAGGAGTATACCCTCCGGAGCAATTTTATGTTTCTGATGAAGATTTGGTCGTTGGGGTTCAATATGGAGGGATATCAAAAGCCTATCCTCATCCAATTTTAGATTGGCATGAAGTGGTTAATGACCAGGTAGGAGACTTAGGTGTTTCAGTGCTCTATTGCCCCTTGACTGGAACGGCACAGGTGTGGAAACAAGAAGTGGACGGGGAACCGACTAGATTTGGTGTTTCGGGTTTTGTATTAAATAGTAATCTCATGCCTTTTGATTTTGCAACAGAAAGTGTGTGGACTCAATTAGACGGGAAAAGCGTTTTTGGGTCTATAGGTAAGCGAGCAACCACATTGCCTTTTGTTGAAACAAGCTGGTCTACCTGGAAAGAAATGTTTGATGATCCTGCTGTGGTTTCAGAAGAAACAGGAGATGATCGAGATTATAGAACGTACCCCTATGGTAATTATAAAACAAACTATGATTATATTCCTTACCCTGTAGAATTTGAGGATGACCGCCTTTTGTCTAAGGAAAGAGTACATGGTGTAATAATCAATAATAAAGCGAAAGTTTACCAGTTTAATAATTTTTAAAAGTAAGCGGGTAAGTAAATTAAGTTTAATCTAAAAGCTTTGGTATCTCAATATGCCAAAGCTTTTCGGTTTTTATGAATGATTTCAACAATTTAGTGGTCGTTTTTTAAGGTTAATTAAAATGCTCCGAAATTAATGCTTAAATTCGAAATTGAATAACCCGTATGTTTATTGACAACTCAACTTTCTGTTTTTAAAAGGATAGAAAAGTACCTCTTTATTATATAGATAATTCTAGTTTGACATTTAACTAAATGTCAAAAAGTCTTTTATAGAATAAAAAAACTGACAAAATTTCTTAAATCCCTAGATGGATAGTAATTTGATGGGAGATAAGAGCATGTGGTTCAAAACCCATGATTTTTTGGCTAATTCATATATAAAATAATCACTAAAAATATGACTTACGATAATTTCACGATAAAAGCGCAGGAGGCGATCTTAAAAGCCCAGCAGATTGCAGGAGGGAATGACCAACAAAGTGTTGACACCGCACATTTGGTTAAAGGCATTATGATGACGGATGAGAATGTTGCTCAGTTCTTACTCAAGAAAATGGATGTTAATACGATTTCTTTAGATAAAGAGTTGGATATAGCGATCAAGAAAATTCCTAAGGTAGAAGGGAGTGATAAACAATTTCTGACCAATGATGCGAATAAATCTTTGAGTCGAGCAAAAAAAGCGTTGAAAGAATTTGGCGATGAGTTTATTTCTTTAGAATTAATTCTACTAGGGATTTTACAAGGAAAAGATGATGGTGCAAAAGCGCTTAAATCACAAGGGGCAACTGAAAAGGGTTTAAAAGCAGCGATCAATGAATTACGGAAAGGCCGAAAGGTAACTGACCAAAATGCGGAGAATCAATACAACGCTTTAGGCAAATTTGGGATTAATCTTAATGAACGTGCAGAATCCGGAAAGCTTGATAAAATTATTGGGCGAGATGAAGAGATCAGAAGAGTGTTGCATATCCTTTCCAGAAGAAAGAAAAATAATCCGATCATTATCGGTGAACCTGGCGTTGGTAAAACAGCCATCGTAGAAGGGATTGCCTGGAGAATTGTTAAGCAAGATGTTCCTGAAAATTTAAAGACTAAAAAGATTTTCACCTTAGACGTCGCAGCCTTAATCGCAGGAGCAAAATTCAAAGGAGAATTTGAAGAGCGATTGAAATCGGTGATTAAAGAAGTTACCAATTCTGATGGCGAAATCATTCTGTTTATTGATGAGATACATACGCTTGTTGGCGCAGGAGGCGGTGCAGGTGCAATGGATGCAGCGAATATTTTAAAACCAGCGTTGGCTAGAGGAGAATTAAAAACAATTGGTGCAACGACTTTGGATGAATATCAAAAATATTTTGAAAAGGACAAAGCATTGGTTCGACGTTTTCAGACGGTATTGATTGATGAGCCAAGTGTAGAAGAAACCATTTCTATCCTTCGAGGCTTGCAAGATCGTTATGAAGTTTTTCATAAAATAGAAATCCTTGATGAAGCTTTAATTGCAGCAGCAGAATTATCACACCGATATATTGCCGATCGACATCTGCCGGATAAAGCAATTGACTTAATCGATGAAGCCGCTGCTCGATTGCGATTAGAATTGGATTCCGTACCAGACGAAATTGATGAACAAGATCGTAAAGTGCGCCAGTTAGAAATTGAACGAGAAGCAGTGAAGCGAGAAAAATCTAATAAAAAATTAGACGCAATAAATAAGCAGATTGCCGATGCTAGAGAAAAATTAGATTCTTTGACAGCCACCTGGCAAAACGAAAAAGAAATCGTCGATACCATTCAAAATATCCGAAAGGATATTGAAGACCTGGAACAACTGGCAGAAAAGGCAGAACGAGAAAGTGATTTTGAAACGGTTGCAAAAATCCGATACGGTCAATTAAAAGAAAAAGAAGCCATGCTCAAAGTGGCGGAAGAAAAGCTGGATAAATTACCAGATGAAAATCGCTTTACGATTGAGCAGGTTACTGGAAATGATATTGCAGAAGTGGTTGCCCGATCAACAGGAATCCCGGTGACAAAAATGCTTCAAAGTGAAAAGGATAAACTACTGAACCTGGAAGAGCAAATAGGGCAACGTCTTATTGGACAGTACGAAGCAGTTTCGGCTGTTTCTGATGCTGTGCGTAGAAGCCGTGCAGGTTTGCAGGATGCAAATCGACCCATCGGTTCTTTTATTTTCCTTGGTCCAACTGGGGTTGGAAAGACGGAGTTGGCAAAATCATTAGCTGTAGTTTTGTTTAATGATGAAAACGCTATCACTCGGATTGATATGAGTGAATATCAGGAAAAACATGCAGTTTCCAGATTGGTTGGTGCGCCTCCCGGATATGTGGGCTATGATGAAGGTGGGCAGTTGACGGAAGCGGTTCGTAGAAAACCGTATTCTATCATTCTTTTGGATGAGATTGAAAAAGCGCATCCGGATACATTTAATATTTTGTTGCAAGTAT
>CAYXQH010000359.1:0-6622 GCA_964467425.1 uncultured Saprospiraceae bacterium | reverse complement strand
CCTCAATCCCTCAATCCCTCAATCCCTCAATCCCTCAATCCCTCAATCATTCAATGACTAAAACTCCTGGATAAGACGTGTTTTAAGTTTTTTCTTATAATCTTGAAGCACCCACTCGCGATAATTACGCGTACTGTTTGTGATGCAATAAGAATAACGACGAACCCGATCAGCAATATCCTCTTCTATCATTCGCAACAATTCTAACGCTTTTGCAAAGTCATCTGTATTTTCCGTGATGATTTTAAAATGCTGATCCATGGAACGCTGGAGGATAACAGAAGTTTTAAGCCCTGCTGCAATGACTCGCTCATTCTCCGCATTGATATCAAACTCTAAGGTTTCAGAATTCGCAAACTCTGCTCTAATATCATCTGGCATGATATATTTAAACTTACGTTCAATTTCATCATCGCTGATAATATTCTCAAGGAAATAATGAGGCGATCTGAAAATTTTTGGCCAATCAACATCTGCTGACCAAAGACCAAATCTTGCTAAATTATTTCCAAGATCAATAACGTCGAAAGTTGGTTTGGTTGGAAGGACTCGAGAACCACGACCAATCATTTGAAAATATAAACTCAATGACCTTGTTGCACGATTAAGAACGATCGTTTCAATAGAAGGTTCATCAAAACCAGTTGTCAAAATAGAAACGGAAGTAAGAATGGCATCTTTTTTATTTTTAAACCATTCGAGAATATCCTTTCGTTGTTGTTTTGTATTGGTGTTATCTAGGTGACGAACATCATAACCCGCTGCGGTAAATGTTTCATAAACCTGCTTGGAAGTGTTAATTCCGTTATTGAAAATTAGGGTCTTCTTGCCTTTTGCTCTTTGGTTATAAGCAGTCAGCAATTTGTTTTGCATATTAATGCTATTGTATAAATCTTCCGAAGATTTTACCGTATAGTCTCCGTTTATTCCAACTTTCAGTAAACCACTTAGTCCAACGTCATAACTATAGGTGACGGCTTTCGCCAAAAAGCTATTTTCTATTAAAAAAGAAATGGAACTCCCTACGATTAACTCCTGATAAATATCTTTCATCGGAAGTTTGATATTCGAACTTAATGGAGTTGCCGTAACACCAAGGATAAAGCAGTGTTCAAAAAATTTAAATAGTTTTCTAAAGGAATTATAATGCGCTTCATCAATGATCACCAAACCAACATCTTCAAGCGTAAAAATTTGATCGTTCAGTCGATTGTTTAGTGTTTCCACCATAGCGACAAAACACATGTAGTCATCCTGATCAGGCAATTCCTTCACCTGGCTATTAATAACCTTATTATTTACACCAAATTCAGTCAACATATTAGAGGTTTGTCGACTCAATTCTATCCGGTGTGTTAGAATTAATACTTTTTTATTTTTCTGAGAGATGTATTGGCGAGTGATTTCGGAGAAAACAACAGTTTTTCCGCCTCCGGTAGGTAATTGATACAAAAGATTGAAGTTTGAAGGGGCTGTCTCAAACCTTTCAAAAATCTGTTGCAAATCCTGCCGTTGATATTCGTATAATTGCTTGCCTTTTTTTTGCTCCGATGTATCTAGATCTCTTTTCTCCATATTGAGTTTTTCACGTTTACTACCTTGTAAGGAATCCGCAAAGGTACGCCTTATTTTCACTTGTTTTAAAAAAAATGCATTAATTTTTTTCTAAAACGTTTATATTTCCTTGAGAATCCTTTATTTGTATACCTAAAAGCTATTCCTTACCTTGGAGAATCGCCACTTTTTACCCCGTTTTGCTTTAAAAGGTCGAAATTCCACATAACCACATAACCACATAACCACATAACCACATAACCACATAACCACATAACTAACTTAACCCATGTCCGCATTACCTGTTACCGAGAAAGACATTTCAAAAACTATAAAAAGGAAAATCAAATCGCCCATTCTGGTTAGTAGCCTGGAGGATTTAGGAATTGATTCAAAAACGTTCTTAGATTATTATTCTGAACTTTCCGAAGAACTTGCCTGGGATCCATATGATGCACGTCGTTTGCAAGTTCAATTTTTGATAAAAGCTTTCCCAAAAGATAAATCAATATTAGAAAGTCGTCTTCCAGATTATTTTACAGGAAAAAAAGATAAACGAAGTCTTAGAAAATGGATTAATCAATTAAGTAAAAGAAAGCGAGCTGAATTTGAAAAAATTCAACCCTGGCGGCGGCGATCTGTGTCCAAGTTTGTGATTAAAGAAACAAAGCGAGGGCTTTCTATAAAGAGGGTGAAAGTTCCTCAGTTTGTACAAGGTGTGGCAGCAAATGATATCCGTTCACTACCTCGGGTTTTTGAAGAAGCTCCAGCACCGCATGTCGAAAATGATCACTTTCATGCTTTTATAAAAGCAATTTTTAAAGTGGTCCAAAACGTTCGATCCAATGTTGGGTTAAAAGTTACCCAGATAGAAATAACAGCTCATTTTATGAGCGTCAAAGCGACGACAGCAAGCCCTGGTGATAACTCGCCTGAAGGAGCACACGAAGACGGCGTTGATTATATCGTTTCCGCTCTGGTTTACAAACGGTTTAATTTAAAAGGCGGTCAAACACAGATCATTGAAAAATTAGATAACGGAAAAAAAGTGGCTATTTATAAGCACACCCTTAAACCTGGAGAGTTTGTTTTTCAAGCAGATTCAGGCGATGAAATTACCTATGGTACAGATCTTTGGCATCACGTTACACCATTCCATATCGCAAATCCAAAAAAAGGCGAAGGCTGGAGAGATATTATTGGCTTTGATATACAGGTCGTCAAGTAGCTAAGAAAGCAAGGGGTGTTTCGCCGTAGGCGACCATCATTTTCGGCGAAGCCGAACCATCATTTCTCTATCCAAAATTTCGCTTTATCCAAAGACGTTCCGTAGGTGTAATCTGAGCATAGAGTAACCGTTTCTCCAGCTTTTAATTTTGCAGGACGTTTTAGTTTGCAAACGGTTGGTGGCATCAAGCTATCTGTTCCGGTAAAGTTTGCGCCTTCCGCAACCTGGATAAACGAATGCATGTAAATCGAATTAACTGTTCCGGAAAGCAAAGGTTTGAATTTCGTCTTTCGTTGAATATTCATTTTACTTTCGCGATACAAATTAATGGTATTGATGACTTTTTGAGGGGTGAACTGCTCCGGAAGATGGCGTGTGAAAAAGAGCGGGTAGTGTTTGTGTTCCTTATCAAAATCAGCATAACATAACTGGGCAAGATTTACAATTTTTTCAGGAAGCAACTTTCCTTTAGGCTTTAAGAACTTACGCATATGCTTGAAAATCTGAACCTGATATTCATTCGCGCAGAAGATACTCATCAACTCACCGATAATATAATCGACTTTTTCTGGCAGTTCTACGGTCAAAGCATCACCATGAATTAACTCTACTTTTTTATCCCAACCTTTTTTCTTTAATTCTTTTTTTACAAAAGGGATAACATTTGGATTGCTTTCAATCAAATAAGCTTTTTTAACATCATCCAGATAGTGCTTGGTCAGTGCAAGTGTACCTACGCCAATTTCACAGACGACTTTGTTTTTCATGCCTCTATATTTTTTAAAAGCATTTTTAAAA
The DNA here is from genome assembly GCA_964467425.1 of uncultured Saprospiraceae bacterium. Classification (GTDB taxonomy): domain Bacteria; phylum Bacteroidota; class Bacteroidia; order Chitinophagales; family Saprospiraceae; genus JAHDHW01. The sequence continues at coordinate 3,042 of CAYXQH010000359.1, read as the reverse complement.
GCATCAACCCGTAGTTGGTCTGTTTCCATGACTTTATAGTAGAAGTTTGGAAAACCGTAGGTGTCAGGATTAAAAGTTTGTGCGTCTAGGAGCGCATATTTTAAATGATCATAATGATCGACGACTTTTGAAATGAAATCAAATCGGGAGTTGTATTTTAAAGACATAGTTTAAGGTTCTGAGAATCTGTCCGAAGTTTGTTTTCGATGGCGAAAAATCTCAATTTGAGGTTCTGAGGAAGCATTTTTATTTTTTCATAGCCTTAGCTATGGGAACATAAAAATGCGAAATCAGGTTCTAAAAGTGTGATTTTGCAGCCCGAAGGATAAAATTTGGACAGGTTCAAATTCAAAACTCAAATATAAGAATGAAATGCAAAACCTTAAGCTATTGTCCTTAATACTTGAAATAAAAAAAACTTTCTAAATGGCATTTATTTTTTATCCTGCTTGATAAATTTAATAGACTCCATTTGGTTTTTAGAGAAAACTTGTAAATAATATACGCCAGTTAATAATTGTTTTGTATCAATTTTGATTTGATGTTGTTCACTTGCCGCCTGGTCGATTTCTTTGACTTGAATAAGCTGCCCTGTACTATTTACGATAGCTATTTTTTGTATCGAATTAGAATCTTTAATTTGAACCCATAAGTTTTTAGAAACAGGATTCGGATAGACGGTGATTGCTTGTTTAGGATTGCGATCCCAATCGACTGATTTGATTTCAGAGAAAGCATAGCTTCCATCCCAATCAATTGTTTTTAAACGATAATAAATGACAAGGGCAGATGTATTTGGCGTATCTGTTTTTTGATATTGTTGAACAATGTTTTCACCACCTAGCGGATCTACTCCAAAAATGATCTGCCAGTTTTCACCATTGATGCTAGACTGTATTTCAAAACGTAAAACATTAATCTCAAATTTGGTTTCCCATTCTATCAACACGTTGTCTGCATCTCTTTTTGATACCTCAAAATAACTCAATTCAATAGGTAATAAACCCAGACAATCATCATTCACTTCTTCAATTGAATTACAACCGAAAGCGTTTCCTGAAATGGTGATATTCCCCCAGTTTTCTTCAATTTCTACCAGGTCACAAACACTTGCAACATCACAGCTTGATAGGGTAGCGTTGTTTGTGATGGTTAATTGGAATATATCAATCGGGTCGATATTTCCTATGCCATCAATACTTGTGAGTGAGTTATTTGAAGTGACTTCAATATTACCATTCATATCGGTAAGATTATTAAGTGCTGTAAGATCTGTCAAATCGGAGTTGGTTTTTATGGTTAAATCTCCTCCAATAGATGTGAGATTATCCAGTCCAGTAAGGGAGGTCAAATCACCATTAGAGCTAATATCCAAATATCCACCAATCGAGGTCAGATTTTCTAAACCAATAAGATTTACTAATTCAGCATTTCCTGTTATTTTTAAATAACCAGTCACGGTAGAAAGATTTGTAAGCGCACTAATACTAGTCAAGTCATCATTGTTGTTGATGTTAAAAAAGCCATTGATTATCGTTAAACTTTCCAGTCCTGTAAAAGAAGTCAAAGATGCATTCGTCGAAATGAAAACATAACTATCGGTACTCGTTACATTACCTAAGCCAGTTAGGCTGGTAATATTGTCATTGTTTATAATTCTTAATTGCCCACCGATCGTTGTTAATCCTTCCAAACCACTCAGGTCGGTCAACGTATCATCGTTTTCAATTTTTAAATTACCATCTAAAGTTGTCAGCGCATCTAAACCATTTAAACTCGCAAGTAAAGGATTGTCTTTGATTTCCAAATTCCCATCAATTGTGGTAAGGTTACTCAAACCACTAATACTAGTCAAGGCAGGATTATCATTGATTTCTAAATTTCCGTTTATGATTTCGAGTTGACTAAGTCCATTAAGGTTGGTTATGTCCGTTCCAGTAATGGTAATGTCGTGATCGACTGTAGAACAGCTAGGGTAGTTTGTTGAAAAGTTATCGATATCTGCTTGGGAAGAAAGGGTGATATCGGTATTTGGACATTCCGGCGCATTACAAGCATCAAGCACTTCTAAAAGATTATTACAGCCTGCAGCATTTCCACTAATTGTATAAGGTCCTGCACTATTCAAATGATCACATATACTTTGAACATTACAAAAAGAAAGCATACCGGAGGATTCTAAAGTGATACTGAAAATAGTCGTATGATCGATATTATCGAGTCCGCTCAAAGAGCTAAGTGGACCATTGGAAGATACATTCAATGATCCAAAAATAGAAGTTAGGCCGCTAAATCCACTTAAGCTGTTTAGACTACTATTATCTACAATTCTAAAATAATTTCCAATACTGGTCAGATTGCTTAATGCATCAACCTGAGTGAGTGCAGCATTGTCTTCAATTCTAAAATAACTACTTATAGAACTAATGTTATCTAGTCCACTTAAATTAGTTAGCAATGGATTACTGTCAATTTTAAAAAAGCCATTGATTGCGGTTAGGCCTTCTAGTCCGGTGATTTGGCTTAAGTTAGCATTTCCTTCAATATTTATACTAGCACCAAGTGAACTAAGATTAGCTAACTCATTTAGATTACTCAAAGCATCATTATTTCTAATCCGCAGATAAGAACCAATAGATTGTAGATTGTCTAATCCGGATAAATCATTTAAAGCGCTATTATCTTGAATAACCAAAAAGTCATTAATATTGGTCAATACTGAAAGCGGACTCAAATCGGTAATATTGGTGCCATCAATCGTCAATCCGACAGGTAGGGTAGTACAGCCGGGATAGTCTGTTGGAAAATTGTTTACCTGCGCTTGAGTGGACAAAACCAGATCTGATGTTGGACAGGTGGTGTTACAGGCATCGGTGACTTCTGTAGTTGAGTTACAACCTGAATCATTATTTAAAAAGACTGGACTTCCGCCGCTATCAATATAATTACAAATAGCTGGATCATCACAAACAGATAAACTTGGATTATGGCGGAAAATGATATTGCTATTAATAGTTACATTATCATCTAATTGTGTTTTAG
>CAYXQH010000358.1:0-6651 GCA_964467425.1 uncultured Saprospiraceae bacterium | reverse complement strand
AACTTAGATTGGTAGATATTTCATTTTACATCATTGGTCAACGAAAAGCTAGGTGAAAAACGCTGTTTTAACACAAAAATACTGACAATCAAGTTCTTATAAAATCTATTTTTTTGGCATATCAGCGTTAAAAATAAACTTTCAACCTACTGCATCCATTTTATTTTGGATTCAATAGGTGTTCTTTTTCCTGGTAATTCCGGACCACTATAATTGCCCATATAGAAAAATCCTAGGCATTGTTCTCCTTCCTCCAGGCTTAATACTTCCTGTGCTGCATGAATGGATTTCGGCGAACTCCAATAAGCACCGATTCCTAAAGCACTTGCAGTTAACCACATATTTTGTACAGCACAGGCCACCGCAGCAATTTCTTCCCACTCCGGTATGCTTTCTGCTGGATCTCTCTGCATACAAATGGCAATCACACAAGCGCACTTAAGCGGCTTCTTAATCGTCTTTTCATATTTTTTTTCAGAATATTTATCCTCTGGAGTATGCGTTTTATAAAAAGCGCCTTGAAATGCACTTAGCTTTTCAAGAGATCCACCTGTTAATACTTTAAATCTCCAGGGCTCCGTAAGTCTGTGTGTCGGAGCCCAGTTTGCATTTTCAAGAATGTTCAAAATTTTATCTTTTGATATGGGTGTTCCCTCATACATTGGTGGGAAAATTGACCGTCGCTTTCGAATAAGATTGTTGACTTGAGTAATATTCATTTTTACACACATTTTATATTAAAAAACGCCGTGAATATACAAAAACAAACTGGCGGAAAACATTTAACATCCAAAACTTTCAGAAATTATTGAAAGTTAATAAAATAAGGCTTATCTTGTACTAGAATCAAAACCTTAATACTATGAAAGTAGGCATCGGTTTTATAAAAGTAGATTATTACGCTCAGTTAATTCTTGGTCTTTCTTATCTCTTAACAGGTCTTGCAGGAATAATCATTCCTGGTCTATGGCTGCTTACCATAATTATCCAATTTTTCTTAGGCGTCTGGCAGGTTTTAAGTGGTTTTAGTCTCGCGCTTGCTAATCAAGATAAAGAGAGGTTTTTATACTTAGTATTCGTAGTGCTTTATCTAGTATTAATCTTTGGAGGAGCCACACTTGGAAATTACGTCAGTTTGCCTCGTGGTTTTGGAGAAGGCTTTGCAATTTTTGCTTTATTCGCAATTCCTATCGGCTTGGGAGTTTGGTATTTTATAATAACAAAAAGAGAATATATAATGCTCTGTGATAAGCCTCTGAATGCTCCAGGTATAAACTTGAAAATGGACGATATATTAGATAGTGATGAATTATTAAAAAATTGAACAGATGATTTCAAAATCCAGAATGAAGATTGATCTTTTAGGTCAGGTTATTTTAGTAGCTGCAACGATCTTAATTGCGATCTTAGAAAGCGGATTAATCTGGACAAATTTGTTGCTGCTTTTTTTAGCGCTTTGGCAAGTCGTTAGTGCCATCCATCTGCTGCAGGTATATCGGCATATTAAAAAGGTTAGCTTTTTAAAAACAATGCTTGTTTTAGTTTTTAGCTTACCCATTTGGATAAAGCTCGTAGGCGTTTACGCCTACCTTCCAGTAGGAGGCGTTTTATTTTGGTATTTTTTTCAAACGGCTAGAGAAACAAAAATTGTTTATCGTCGACCCCGATCATTTTGGGACTTGTAACATCGATTCATTATTTACCTTTAAAGAAGAAGAATAAGTTTTTAATTTACTCAGCAAAACGTTGGGATCAAATGGCTTAGTGATAAAATCATTCATCCCTGCTTCAATCGCTTCGTCTTGCACTTCTAAAACTGCAGAAGCTGTCAAGGCAATTATTGGTAAATCTAAATATTGCTTTCCTAATTTTCGTATTTTTTCTGTGGCCTCCATACCTCCCATTACAGGCATTTGCAAATCCATGAGTACCAGATCAAATTTTTCTTTTTGAACGAACTGAATAGCCTCTACTCCGTTTTCGGCAACTTTCATCGTTGCGCCCCATTTCGAAATAAACTTTTTAGCAACCAGCTGATTCACTCTATTATCCTCTACTAAAAGTATGTTCACCCCTTTCAGATTAGATTCAACAGATTGTTTTTCATGCCTTAATCGAACACTTTCCGGTAGTTTCTTTTGAACACTCTTTTTAAATCGCAATGAAAAATAAAAATGAGATCCTTTTCCAAAAACCGAACGTACTCTGATTTTACTCCCTTGAAGGTCTAATAGTTTTTTTGTAATCGCTAAACCTAAACCAGTTCCACCAAAATTACGCGTTGTGCTTTCATTGGCCTGCGTAAAGTTCTCAAAAATAGTTTCCACTTTATCTTCCGGAATACCAATTCCTGTATCCATGATTGAAAAATCTATAACCACTTCATCTTTCTCTTCTTTTCGTAAACTAGTTTGAACTATTACATGTCCTTCTTTGGTAAACTTAATCGCATTTCCAATCAAATTATTTAAAATCTGATACAATCTTACAGAATCGCCAATCACAAATTCTGGCACGGCAGCATCAAATTTATTTAGCAATTTTATATTTTTATCAATCGCTTTAATGGATAGTGCATGATAAATAGACCCGACCACATATTTCAAATTAAAGCTTGTCTTTTCTATTGTCAACTTACCTGATTCTATCTTACTAAAATCCAGGATATCATTAATAATAGTCAATAGATTCTCTCCTGAAAATTTAAGCGTCTTTATATTTTCAATCTGGTCTGGCCTAGGGTTTTCTTCTAACAATAAATGAGTCATCCCTATCACAGCGTTCATAGGTGTTCGAATCTCATGACTCATAGAAGATAAAAACTCAGCTTTTGCTTCTGAGGCTTTCACAGCTTCTTCTGTAGCAGAAATCAACGCCTGTTCCGTCATTTTTTGAGCCGTAATTTCTCGTCCTATACAGATCGCCTTGACAAATATATTTCCATCAAAAACCATCTTCGTTTTTTGACCTATCCAAACATCTTCTTGATTTTTATTAACTATGGGGAACTCATGATAAGACAACTCGGTGCATGATTTCATTTGCTTGTATAAAGCCTTATGCAATTGAGTTTTAAATGTTTCTTTTACAAAGAAATTAAACGTTTTTTCTGTTAAATCCTCTATCTTATATCCTCCAATTTTTTCAAACGCGGGATTGACATAGGTAAATCGGCCCAGGCCATCTAACTCATAAATCAAATCATCTGCATCTTCAATAAACCGCCGATACTTTTCCTCACTAGCTTTTATTTTTTCATTGAGTCCTTTTTGTTCCTCATACATTTGCTGCATTTTATGATCTGTTGCAGCTTTCGATTTTAGAAATTCAAGAATGATAAAATAAATAATCAGAATAGGTAAGAAAACCCGAATTGGGGTACTCAACAGTATTGATTTATTTTCTAAAGGATTAAAACTCTTTTCTAATCCATAAAGTGAAGTTTCATTAAACTGAAGTCCTATCATTAGAAGCACTGCTCCTAAAGAAAGAGAGATAAAGAATAAGCCCCACCTTCTACCTAATATGAAACAAGCAATAATGATAAGTGTAATGAACCAGGCTCCGATTCCCATTGGATCAGGTCGATTCAGAATAAAATATATATTCGTAAGGTTAAGAAAACAGAAGGTCAAAACTACCTTTGACGTGTTTCCTACTGACTTTGTTTTTTTCAATAAAAAGGGAATGGATCCCATAAAAACAAAACAAAAGATGGCCATGAAAAATGCTATTTTATGCATTTCATAAACCATAGGGAGAGATAAAAATATGCTAATAGAAGAAAGTATGGCAAATTTATAAATCAATTTGATTTTTGACTTCTCAAAAATGTTCGGGGTCTCCATCAAATAGTCACCAATAAACCAGCTTTCTATACTTCTATACGTTTTTTTCATGTTGTGAGGTTATAGAAATAAAAAAGAATATCTCTGGTCTATTTGACCAAAGAATTAGAATAATAACACCATTGATTTCGCATTTTAATTAAGAAAGGAGATCTGATTAGACATTAAAATACATCAATTATACTGCCAACATCACAGAAGATTTTTATGCTTGTATAATAAAATTTTTAGACTAGTCTAAAAATTTTATTATCTTTGTAAAAGACAGTACTATAAAAAATGATATCACATACAGAAGAAAATTACTTAAAGGCTATTTTCAAGCTCCTCGAAACGGGTGAGGCTTCTGCAAGTACTAATGCCATTTCAAAAGAAATGAGTACTAGTGCTGCTTCTGTGACGGATATGCTCAAAAGGCTTTCTGAAAAAACATTAATCAATTACGAGAAATACAAAGGAGTCACGCTGTCTGATTCGGGTAATAAAATAGCAAAATCACTGATCAGAAAACACCGCTTATGGGAGGTTTTTTTAGTAGAAAAACTACATTTCTCCTGGGATGAAGTTCATGATATAGCCGAAGAGATGGAGCATATTCAGTCAAACGAATTAATCAATCGTCTGGATAATTTTTTAGACAATCCAAAGTTTGACCCACATGGTGATCCCATTCCGGACGAGGATGGAAATTTTACATTCCGTCAGCAAACAATTCTGTCAGCATTAGATATTGGTGATCCTGCCATCGTTGTTGGTGTGCGAGAGCACTCCTCTCCTTTCTTAAAGCACCTCGACAAACTTGGTTTAGCATTGGGTTCTACTATAAAAACAATAGAGCAAATCAGTTATGACAAATCTTGTAAAGTTCAATTGAATGACCTTCACGAACATATTCTATCGTATAAGATTTGTAAGAATATTTTAGTACAAAAAATTTAGTCTGATGAAAAATATATTTTTCTTCCTTTTATTTTTTACAAGCTCTGTCCTCAGTTTTGGACAGGAAAAACCCAAGGTTGTTGCAACAGCTTCTATGATTTGGGATATGGCAAAAAACATTGGTGGCGACCATTTAGAGATTATATGCATTGTTCCAATTGGAGGTGATCCACACCTTTACGACCCTACACCAAAAGATGCTAAATTAGTAGCGTCTGCTGATTTGATTTTGAAAAATGGGTTGACCTTTGAAGGGTGGTTGAACGAACTGATCGCTAATTCGGGCACTAAAGGCAAAGATATTTTGGTAACAGAAGGTATACAACCAGTACAAAGTCTGACCTATGAAAATGCTACTGATCCCCATGCCTGGATGGATGTAACTAATGCTTTTATTTATGTTGAAAACATTAAAAACGCTTTTTCAGAATTACTTCCGGAGAAAAAAGAAATTTTTGAAAACAACTATCAATTATACCTTAAAAAGTTACGGGATTTAGATGCTTACATTTTACAGGAAATAAAAAAGATTCCTGCAGAAAAAAGAATACTGATTACCTCGCATGATGCCTTTCAATATTATGGTAGGAAATACGGTGTTAGACTGGAAGCAATTCTTGGTGTTTCCACAGATGCTGATGTACAAACCTCTGACATTACTCGGTTGAATAAAGTTATCCGTGAAAGCAATGTTCCTGCTGTTTTTATAGAAAGTACTATCAATCCCAAACTACTCAAACAACTAGCTACAGATAATGATATCGTAGTAGGAGGAGAATTATATGCTGACTCCATTGGTGATGAAGAAAGTCATGCGCCTACCTATATCGATATGTTGAAACACAATACAAACACTATTGTCAAAGGCCTGCTGCTAGACAAAAACTCCAAAGACTTTGCGGATAAAAAAGAATCCGCGAACGGAAGCAACAACATCTGGCTGTATGGATTGATTGGCTTATTATTCATAGGAGGTTTTTTGATTGTCGTTAGAAAATTGAACAACAACTAGAGTATGTACTCCATTGAAATAAAAGGACTCTCCGTTTCTTATGAACGAAAAAGAGTTTTAACCAATATTTTCCTCAATCTTGATAAAGGGAAAATTCATGGTGTAATCGGGCCGAATGGTGCTGGAAAATCAACGCTATTCAAATCGATACTTGGTCTGATTGAAATCAATACCGGAAAAATATTAGTCAATGGCGGTGAAATAAAATCGCAGCGGAAACAAGTAGTTTATGTTCCACAAAAAAATGATGTAGACTGGAATTTTCCTGCAACTGTTTTCGACATCATTCTGATGGGTCGGTACCCTCATAAAAAAGTTTTTGACCGAATCAATAAAGAAGATAAAGCCATTGCGATGGAAGCATTGGAAGAAGTAGGAATGATACATTTTAAAGATCGGCAGATTGGAGAACTTTCGGGTGGACAACAACAACGCGTTTTTTTAGCAAGAGCTCTTTGTCAAAAAGCAGATATCTTTTTGCTTGACGAACCATTCGTAGGCGTTGACATGACTACGGAAGAAAAGATCATTCAGATTCTTAAGAAACTAGCTAATGAAGGTAAAACACTCTTGGTTGTTCACCATGATTTATCTAGTGTAAATCGATATTTTGACAAAGTGATTTTATTGAATCAGCGATTGATTGCTTATGGTGATACGGAGACTACTTTTACAGAAGAAAATATTTCGAAAGCTTATGGTGGTCAACTACCAATATTGCATAAGACGGGAATGATTGACAAAGGCTAAAAGAGGATCATGAAAATTAAAGAGGGCTAAGTAATGAGTTTCAACTCTACTTAGCCCTCTTTAATTTTCTTAAAATGTTCCTATTTAAAAACAAGATTTAAT
>CAYXQH010000357.1:0-6663 GCA_964467425.1 uncultured Saprospiraceae bacterium | reverse complement strand
CTATATTACTGGTACTTCGATTCCAGTGGATGGGGGGAAGATTAAGAGTATTTAACGTACCGTCGAATCCCAATTCGACGGGTTCCCAAGCGTGATTAATGACTCGTCGAATTGGGATTCGACGATACGTTCTCCCCAAGCAGATAAACTTGAGGTTGCAATTTGTGACCTCAAGTTTAGCAATTCTTCAGCGGATGGCGGGAAGATTAAAGTATATGAATTACTTCTTAAACGCCTCCGTCACTAGATAAGGATCAAACTCCCACAAAAACGGAAGCACCAAATAAACGAAGAAAGTTAGCAAGCAAATCGAAATTAAATTCATCCAAATACCTGTTTTGACCATATCTGGAATTCGCAAATAACCTGACCCAAAAACGACAGCATTGGGCGGCGTAGCGACCGGCAACATAAAGGCGCAAGAAGCCGCCACTGTTGCTGCTACCATTAACGTATACGGGTGAATGTCTAGTGATAGCGCCATAGGTGCGAGTATAGGTAGCAGCATGGCAGTGGTTGCTAAATTTGAGGTTATTTCTGTAAGGAAATTTACGGCAGCGATTAGAATCAAGACTAAAGCAAGGATGTGCACACCTTTTAACGCTGTGAGTTGACTGCCAATCCATTCTGCTAAACCTGATGATTGAAAACCAGCTGCGAGTGCCATTCCTCCTCCAAATAGCAACATGATTCCCCAAGGCATTTTAACAGCTTCTTCCCAAGTAATTATTCGTTTGGATTTATCTTTCGCCGGAAGGCAAAATAGGGTTATTCCTGCTGCCATGGCGATTATAGTGTCATCTAGTTGAGGGATGAAATTTTGTAAAAATGAGCGAGAAATCCACAATCCTGCGGTTACTAAGAAAACGATTAAAATTAATTTTTCTTCATAACTGACTTTGCCCAATAAACTTAGAAGCCGTTTTATTTCTGCCTTACCACCAGGGAATTTATCATACTTAAATTTGAACGCGAATCGAGTGAGATAAACCCAACAGATGGTTAATAAACAAATCGAAATTGGCAACCCAAATTTGAACCATTGAGCAAAGGTGATTTCAATGCCATAGAGTTCTTGCACGACTCCAGCTAAAACTAAATTTGGTGGCGTACCAATCAAAGTAGCCATACCACCAATCGAAGCAGAGTAGGCAATTGCTAACATCAAGGCTTTTCCAAAAACGCTATTTTCATCTTCTGCTGTATCGGGATGATCTTTGAGTTGGGCAATAATTGCCATACCAATTGGTAACATCATCACGGAGGTAGCTGTATTCGAAATCCACATCGACATAAAAGCAGTTGCTAACATAAAACCGAGGATGATTTTGGAAATACCGGTACCGATAAAATTGATAATCGTAAGAGCGATTCGTTTATGCAAATTCCACTTTTCGATGGCAATCGCGATGATGAATCCACCCATGTAGAGGAAAATATATTTATGCCCAAATGCGGCAGTGGTCGTTTTTAAATCCAAACCTCCCGAAAGGGGAAAGAGGATAATCGGCAGCAAAGCCGTTACACTGATTGGAATAGCTTCGGTGATCCACCAAGTGGCAATCCACAGTGTACTTGCCAAAATAGCATTCGCTTCTTTAGATAATCCTTCAGGATGAAAGAACATCAATGTCAGGACAAACAACAAAGGTCCTAAAATAAAGCCAACGGATTTAGTAAGTTTTTGACCTGACATAGTTTTACAATGAGTAATCAATTAAAAATAAAATTGGGATAGATACTGGAATGCTGACAGCCGGCATAAGGGTTGCTAATTTGGGGTTTAAGTTCATTTGGGCCGCTACTATTGAAATAGCATTCATGGAACCAATTGCGGCTCCAAGAATGCAAATACGTGACGGTAAATCTGTTAATTCTAATAAATGCCACATAAGCAAATAAATGACTAAGGGAGCGATGAGCAATTTATGTACCTGCCCGATAAGCAAGTATTTTATAAATGTTTTTTCTAATTTGAAATCCATTTGCATACCGATTGCTAATAGTGCTAATACAGAAAACGGAGCGGATAATTTTAATAATATTTCATCGACTAAATTGGGGTATTCGATATTTGAAAAATTCAAAAATAATGCAATCAAGAATGCGACAAGTGGCGGAAAGGTGAATAACTTTTTTAATAAATTAAGATTTTTACTTCCTTTTTCAGCGTAATATATTCCCGTCGAGATACCTACCGTATTGAAGACCACAAAAGTTCCTCCCAAACTCAGGATAATACCATAAGCTAATCCTTCTGCTCCATAAAGTATTTCAAAAATCGGAAAACCAACAAAAGAAATGCTTCCAATTCCTGAACACATTATCAAAGCACCTTCAGTTTTTTGTTCTATTTTGGTGATTCTCGCCATCGTTTTTATGAATAAAAAACTGGATAGATAGACCAAAAAAGGAGTTATACTGAGCCAAATCAGATTTATTTCAAATGAGATTTTAGGAACATGATAAAAAGTAATAATCGGGATGAAAAAATAAATGATTAAATTATTTAAAGTAATAGGACTTTTCTCATCAAAGAAAGATGTTCTTCTCAGGATTGCTCCTGCCAAAAGGCATATTATGAGAAGAGTCATCTTTTCCATAAATCTACTTTGAGAAATTTGAGTAAACTTTACTCAAATTATAAACTTATTTCGCTTCTTAAAAAAAGGGAAAAGACCGAAGTCTTTCCCCGTTACTCTCACTAAAAGTATGAAACGTATTATTTTAATTAAAAATTAATTGTACCAGTCAAGTAAACATACCTTCCATTAAACCCGAACTGGTTAGAGTTACGAGAATAAGAAATCTGTCCGCTTGCATAAGAACTTGCTTGGCCAGCAAAGCCATTCAGTGTATTGTTGTATTTGTCTGGGTAAACATCGAAAATGTTGTTACTACCTAATGTCAAACCGAATGCCTTTGAGAAATTATGAGTCAAAGATAAATCCGTAACTACTTTGGCTCCAAATGTTTGCACACATCGTGTTCCTTCACATTCTACATTGTCATCTTCTCCTGAAAGCCCTCTACTGAATGCTTGCACATTGCCATAACGAGTGGCTCTTGCCGTAATTCCCCAATCTCCAAAACTGTACAATGCACTCAAAAGAATTTTCTCTCTTGGTACGGCTACTTCAATTAACTCTGTTGCCGTTTGTCCCAACAATAATAGTCCCTGAGCATCATCAGCTGCTCCCGCCAAAATCTCAGCAGGTGTGTCCTTTTGACCAGTAACTTCTGTATTGTTAAAAGTAGCTGCCAAACTCAGATTCAATCGACTTGTTTCTGTGAATGTCTTTTTGTAAGAAGCGACAATGTCAATTCCTTGTGTTCTCGTATCTGCATGATTTGTAAAGAATCGAATCTCTCTTGCATCAGGAAACAAAGCTGCTACTGCTGGATAAGTTGCAGTAGATAATCGCTCCGTAATTACGATACGCTCATCAATAGTGATTTGATAAACATCTGCTGTTACTAAGAATTTTCCGTTAGCAAATTTTGCAGTTAATCCTAAGTTGAAGTTGTCAGAAATTTCTGCTTTTGGGTCTTCTATACCAAGTTGCGCTAACCGTTCATCAGCAGCAGGTACTTGTCGTGTAATCACAACTACACCATTCTGGACCGTTGATGTATTATTGATGGTTCCAAGCTGAGAAAGTGAAGGTGCACGGAAACCTCTGTTATAAGAACCCCTTACTGAGAAGTTCTGATTCAATTTGTAACGGGTTGCCAATTTACCAGAAATGTTGCCACCAAAATCACTATAATTTTCAAATCGAGCGGCAACTGCCACCAAAAAATCATCAGTAATATCTGCTTCCACATCTGCATAAACTCCAAAATTGTTTCTATCCACTTCATTATCATCTGCGATACCTGGTCTTGCACTAGATCCCACGTCTTTTCCTTCGACAGCAAGTGGACCTGCTACGAATGACGCAGAATCTCCTCTAGTTTGGAAGTATGTATCTGTTCTATATTGAGCCCCAAATGCTATGTTCAAATTGTCTAAACCTCCAACTTCACCCAAATCTTTGCTAATATCTGCATTGATGATGTTCTGATCGAAGTTATAAGTTCCTACATGGAAAAACGTTGGTGTTGCAGAACCCAATGATGGGTTGGTTGTGTCGAAAATGTCTAAAAACAAATCATTATGACCAGTAGAATAAGAAAGGTCTAAATTCCATTCGTCTTTCAATTTTCTGTTTACACCAACTACTGCTGAATAATCGGTACCCGTACCTGGAGATATCGGCACATAACCATCTGGGAAAACAGATAATGCGGATCGAGAGAAACGACCTGGATTTCTGAAGAAACCGAAGGCAGTGATGTCTTTTCGAGAATATCCTCCGAAGGCATAGATATTAAATCCGTTGCCAAGTGGATAGCTGATATTAGCAAATGCTTGGCGGGTTTCATTTTCGTTACTACCAAAATTTCCAACTACAAAATCACCATCAGGGTAGGCTCCTCTATCTGCTCTTGGATTTTCAGTTGTATAAGGATAATCGGCAGTTGCAATAATATTACCTTCCGCATCGCGAGGTTGATCATCTGGAAGTGAAGGGTAAAGCCCACCAGTATAATAATCAGATCGATTAGTTCCAGAAAACGTAAATTGTTCTAAGGTGAAGTTGAAATAACTATTTTCTTTACCTAAAGAAAAACCATAATTCAGCGAATTTTTGAAAGTAATACCGTCTCTAAATTTTCTTCCTGCTGATGCAGCATCATCTGGAGAAGATATATGACCACCAAAAGTTGAGACGAATGTTCCACCGTCATTACGGTCTTGTAATGCCATATTGATAATGCCCGCAATCGCATCTGAACCATATTGGGCAGCCGCTCCATCTCTCAGTACTTCCAATCTTTTGATAGCTCCAGTAGGGATTGAGTTTAAATCTGTTACCACATTACCAAGACCTGGTGCAACATTTAGGTTCAATGTTGAAAACTGGTGTCTTCTTTTGCCATTAATCAAAACTAATGATTGATCTGGCCCTAATCCTCTCAATGAAGCTGGGTCGGCGTAGTTGGTTGTACCGTTTACTCCATATTTTGCAGAGTTGAAAGAAGGAGAAGAATATTGGACTTGTTGTCCAAGATCTGTTTGTCCAGTAGAGCTCAATTCTTTTGCAGTTACAACATCAACTGGAACTGGACGCTCAACATCGGTACGTGGTTTACCTCTTGAGCCTACAATAGTGACCTGATCTAACTCCAAACCAGAGCTAAGTGCAATATTATAAGAAGCTCTTCCATCCACTGGAACTTCTTGAGAAGCATAACCAGTATATGAGATTACTAAAACATCTCCCTGTTTTGCATCTAATTCAAAACTTCCATCAATATCGGAAGTTGTACCGCTTGCAGTTCCTTTTATGGAGACAGTTGCTCCAATTAATGACTCTCCTGTGCTTGCATCTGTAAGTATACCTTTAACTTGTGCGTTTGCCGAAATAGCGAAACACAGGCAGAAAAAGATTAGATTGAATAAATTGGTAATAATTCTTTTCATAATTAGTAAATTTGTTGAATAATGGTTATCGTTTCAGATAATAATTGAAATTTTGACACTTCAAACATAGAATCAATTTCTGAGATGATTGCCATTTTTTATTTTGAAAAGCCACTTATTAATGAAATTTTATACCGTTTTACACATTTTTACACCTGCTATTAAGTGAAAGAGGAAGAAAGTTTACACGATCAGTTCATAAAAAAACTGGAAGAAAAATATGGCGAGTGGGAAAGAATTACCTCTACATTCGGAAATAGCTCTTTTGGTAAAGTTGCTGAAGACCTATGCATCAGTTCTAGTCAATTCACGAAATTGATATCAGGAGCTGCCACAGAGGGTATGTATCTTCGTTCTATCAAAAATGTTGAACAGCTCAAAAAATATGATCGAGTAAAAAAAGAACTCAAAAACTTAAAAAAAGAAAAGGATCGTCTTTCCGAATCTTTCAAAGAAGAATCTCTCATTAATAATGGAAGTTGGAAATATTCTATCTTGTTTGGCATATTCGGTTTGGTTGCGGGTGGTTTTTTATTTTCAAAAATTCTTCCCGCCTTTAAGGCTGATGAAAGTCCCCAAACGAATTTAACATCATCGAACCATCCGCTTTCAAAGTTTTTTGAGAAAGATTTTCAAGCAGCTTTTCATTCTCCATATCTCAGTGATTCCGAAGTTCAATTAAATTGTCCTTGCAGTGGATTTGAAGGTAAATGGGAAATCGAAAAACCATATTATTTTCCGCTTCCAGGAGCCAAGCCTGGGATTTATTATTTAGCAAAAGAAGCAGATGTTCGTTTTAAATGTTCTAAAATATTTGATCCGAAGGATAAAGGAAAAAACCTCCTTGGCTTAGAAAATCTCTTGCATGAGATATGGGTCGATAAAAAACGCCGCAACTTTATCCCTACGTTTTTTGATCCTGAAACTAAATCTTATACTGATGCATTCGTGAATTTAGATTTTGACAACAATCCGGATTTTGAAAAAGTGGCTTTTATGCATTCCTTTTTCATCAATCAATTTACGATTTATCCAGATTCTATTATTAGGATAGGAGAACCATGTGGAAGATATACTGAAACGCTAAATGAAGAATTAGTTCAAGAATTTGAGATTGATTTCAAACATATACT
>CAYXQH010000356.1:0-6674 GCA_964467425.1 uncultured Saprospiraceae bacterium | reverse complement strand
AAACTGTATCAACTGTCTTTCAGTAAACGAATTGGAAAAAATGTTAAAATTATAGGGTGTTAATTTTTGTGTTATCTTTTTTTAAATTTTTAAAATTCTGATTTTCAGTAATTTAAGTGCTAGATATTAGCTAGACTAGCTTTCGCATTACTAAAAGGAATTATATTTGTTAGAATGTTTGAATATCGTTAACAACTCATTAACAAAGGTTTTTTGTCAATACAATTATCTTTGTGAGGCATTGTTAATAGAGAAAACATTCTTTATCTTTGCATTTTAATTAACAAAATTTAGTAATCTCAAAATAGGAACAACTAATGGAAAAGTCTAAACAAATTCAAATTGGTCTTTTAGCAGTAATTGCAATCCTTTTAGGCGTAAGCCTTTTTGGTGGCTTCGAAGGTCTCTTCGGAGGTGGTGATTCTGATTTACGTGCTGATGCTCGTACTTCTGTTGCAACAAACACTAACGTAGTAAATAATACTACTGCTCCTGCAACAAACGTTACGAATCCAGCTGCAACTCCAGCGAAACCTGCAGAGCCTGCTGCTCCAACTGGACCAACAACAACAATGAATTTCGATGAGTTAGAATTCGATTATGGTGTAATTGATGAGGGTGAAAAAGCTCGACACACTTACAAATTCACAAACACTGGTAGTGAGCCATTAATCATTTCTAATGCGAAAGGAAGTTGTGGATGTACTGTACCAAGCTGGCCAAAAGAGCCAATTCCTCCAGGTGCTTCTGGTTCAATCGATGTAGAGTTTAACTCTAAAGGGAAAAAAGGAAAGCAGTCTAAGCGTGTAACGATTACAGCGAATACTGATCCTGTACAAACTTTCCTTACGATCAAAGGTGAAGTGAAAGGTGCTCCTGGTGCTGATGCTGGTGGTGTAAAGCCAACTGCAATCACGCCTAAGTCTCCTTCTAAATAAATTTAGTTTTAACTAAATAGCAAAAAAGCCTGTGCAATTATTTTGTACAGGCTTTTTTATTTCTTGCTGCCTCACCTTAACCTTTTATGATTATATTTGTTTTCACTACTGAATAGTTCGTTTATAACCGTGAACAGTGAAAATTTAGCCTATTGAAAAATTATCTTTCTCTCGTCAAGTTTAGCCATACTATTTTCGCACTGCCTTTTGCAATGCTCGGTTTTTTCATTGCTTTACGTCAGTTGGAGCTTGACTTTCAATGGCGTATTTTTTTATTGATTTTGCTCTGTATGATCTTTGCCAGGAGTGCTGCTATGGCATTCAACAGATATCTTGATCGGGATATAGATGCTCAAAACCCACGAACGGCTAAAAGAGAGATTCCTGCCGGGGTTATTAGCCCAAAGTCAGCATTACTATTTGTCGTATTCAATAGCCTGCTCTTTATGGCAACCACCTGGTTTATTAACCCGCTTTGTTTGCTCTTATCTCCGATTGCTTTATTCGTAATTTTGATTTATAGTTATACCAAACGCTTTACTTTTCTGTGCCATTTTGTATTGGGATTGGGCCTTGCCTTAGCGCCAATTGGTGCCTATTTGGCTGCTGGAGGCGGATTTGATCTAATTCCTTTGCTTTATTCATTTAGTGTTCTATTCTGGGTGTCAGGCTTTGATATCATCTATGCTTTACAAGATGAAGGCTTTGATAAGTCCATGAATCTACATTCTATTCCAACCAAATTAGGAAAGAAAAAATCTCTTTTGCTTTCTAGTGTTCTGCATATTTTTACCGGACTTTTAATGATTGCTGGTA
The DNA here is from genome assembly GCA_964467425.1 of uncultured Saprospiraceae bacterium. Classification (GTDB taxonomy): domain Bacteria; phylum Bacteroidota; class Bacteroidia; order Chitinophagales; family Saprospiraceae; genus JAHDHW01. Next base: position 4,920 of record CAYXQH010000356.1, on the reverse strand, counting down.
ACTACTTCCTGGTTCAACAGTATGAGGAATTTGGCTGGATCTCCTGGATAGGAACGACAGCCTTTGTGGGGCTTTTAATCTATCAGCATATGCTGGTAAAACCAAATGATTTAAGTCGTGTAAATCTGGCATTTTTTACAACCAATGGTATTGCAAGTCTTTTGATTGGCGGTTTAATTATTCTGGATCTTTTTATCTAAAGCCTCTACTTTATCCCCAATATTGATGATGTAATTATCCGACTTTTCTAAAACAAGGTTTTGACCAAATAACACTTTGTTTCCCGACTTTCTGTAGGTTGATAACGTTTTTAATGGTTCTGATCCAATTTCTAAACTTGTTTGATTAATCGTAACGATCTTACAGCGCCCACATGGTTTTACACCTTTCAGCAGGACCTCTCCAATTTTAAAAAAGTGAAACTGGTCTTCAATGTGCGGAGATCCACCTTCTATGACTAAATTTGGCCGAAAACGATCCATTCCAACTGGAGTTTCGAGTTTTTGATTTAAAAAATCCAGGCTTTCCTGGCTGGTCATCAGGTAGGGATAGCCATCTGCAAAGCTTACCTGCCTTGGGTCGCTATACTTTGAACTGGTCATTCGAACAGATTCTTTAGTTTGATGAGCCAGTTTACATGGAATGCCGATTATTTTAGAAAACCATTCATTTATTGCCGAACCCGCTATTCGGGCGGTCAATTCATCATCAAATACCCAAACTCGCGCAACTTCAGGGTAAGCTGATTCTTCAAAAGGAATAAGCAATTCTTCTGCTTCCCAGTGTACGCGTAGCGCATTATCAAGAATTTCTATAGTGAAAAGCGCCAGTTTTGCTTCTTGCCTTTGACAAATAAATCGATTTTCTCCATCTACGAGCATCCATCGTCGGTCCAGATGTATTCCTTTTTCTTTTAAATTCACTGAATTTAGGCTAATTCCAGCCATAGATTTGATAGGGTACACAAAAATTCCAGTTAGCTTCATTTTTATTTAGGATTGATGATTTTTTTTAACGTTTTATTAATACCTGATTTGGTAAGCTTAGAAATAGTTAAATTAAAATATATTGAATGTTTAATATTTTGATAGTCAGTAAGTAATAAACTTAATTTTAGTCAATGTTTCCTAACTGTAGAATCCACTCATTACAATTGAAATTGTACCATGCTAATTAGGCCCACATAACAGATAATTTTAATGTAATTGGCATGATTTTCTCTTAATTCTAAATGTGTCAATAGGTATTAAAAAAATACCTTATGCATCACATACTATTTAGCATCCAATCTACTGATATTTTTCCTTTTAACTACTATCAACTTTGTGTTAGAAAGTAAAAGCTAAGTTCAATTACAAACGGTATGAGAAATATTTTTATACAGTGTTTCACTTTTTTAATTCTTATAGCTCTTGTCAATCCGGTAGATTCAAATGCATACAGCAATACGAATCTGTTAGAAGATGAGCCTTATCTGTTTTTGACAGATACAATTTTGAATATTGATGATACACTTCGTTACGAATTAACAGATTGTTTCCAAACAGCAGAAGTATGCATTGGCGTACCCATTGATAGTTTAGGGAATTATCAAATTACGGTAAATGGTCAGTCCTATGTAAATGGAATCGCTGGATGTGATTTCGATACTACTAATTTTTATAGCTACACCAATCTGTTTGGTCAAGGAAACTTAGGTCCTTATATTTTGCAGTCCTGGCAAGTAAATGCTTCCATCTTTTCAACTCCTTTTAATAATATTGCTGAATTAGTGGATAGTATGAATGTCTGGGATCCTACGGGGAATTGGGTGTTGGATACAGGTAATCAGCTTATTTCAGGAGGAACTGTAGGCTTTACCTATTCAGACATGGACATCTACGTACTTCCAATTAATGCAGCTAATGTTTTAGGTCATAATGATAATTTTATCCCGAATGGGACTTTGCTATTTATAAATAGTGGATTTACAGAATTACTAATTACTGAAAGTAATACTGGTGCTATTGATACAGCAATTATCCTTGCATCCTGTGCTCAATTAGATACTACAAATAATAGTGTTTTTGTAGGATCTTCGGGCAATGAATGTTTGGATTTTAGTGAATTACCGGGACCTGTAAATAGTGTTACGAATATATGTGGCTCACTTGAAATTAATTACCAACTAATTAATGGAGATTCTTGTGTCATGTTTTCTGGCGTAAGTATAGGAATGGATACGGCATGTTATGTAGCCTGTGATATTTTCGGGTTTTGTGATACAACCTATATGATTGTGGAGGCCACCGAAATGATGGGAACCACTACACTTTTTGATACCATTTTTGAAAGTAACACTGGTCAATGGTGTATTGACCAAAGTATATTTTTGGGGACTACAGATACGATTTATAGTATATGTGCAGCTAATCCAAATCCTTTTGCAACATTCGCCATCGATACGATGAATTATTGCGTGGATTATACTGGCGTGATGAGTCCGGGAACTTCTCAGGGCTGTTTTATCGTTTGCGATGATTTAAATAATTGTGATACAACTTTCATTAATGTAACAGTTTTATCGACTGGTATTTCCTTTTATTATGATACGCTTTATGTTAATCAATCTGGATTTTTCTGTGATTGGGATGCATCAAATCTAATTGGGCCAATTTCGAATATTACGAACGGCTGTATTGGAAGCTCAGGAACATCAGTGTTGTTTGGAGTAGATAATACCAATTTTTGTATAGACTACGATGCTAATGCTGTTGGAAAAGATACGGCTTGTATTTATCTCTCCGATAACGGAGGTTTAATAGATACTACCTATGCTATTGTTTGTGTGATTCCACCTGATCCAATGACAATAATTGATACAATTCGCTTGAGTAATACACCTACTTATTGTATAGATACTTCTCAATTGGCTGGTAACATTGTCAGTATTGAAAATATTTGCCCGATGGCATCTGGTCAGGATGTATCCTTTCTGATTGATTCCACTTCCTTTTGTATAGATGCAAGTCCTATTCAATTAGGTACGGACAGTGCATGTATTGTTATCTGTGATGATTTTGGAGTTTGCGATACAACCACTTTCATTGTAACGGTTCAGGAAGATGATAATATGACGCCTCCAATTGCGATGGATGATACAGATTCAACTGCTCAAAATAATTCGCTGGTAATTGATGCTTGCTTTAATGATAGCATTCCGGCAAACCTAAATATTACTAATTTCTTTGTACTTCCAGTAGCATCTGGTGGGGTAGGACCAACGAATGGTACGGCCTTTTCAAATGCTGACTGTACGGTAAGTTATGTGCCAAACGATGATTACTGTGGTGAAGATCAAATCACTTATATCGTTTGTAATACGATGGGTTGTGATACAGCAACAATTACAGTTAATGTAATTTGTCCTTCAGCAGATTTTCAAATATTTAATGCCTTTTCGCCAAATGGTGACGGTGTCAATGAATATTTCAAAATCAATGGTATAGAGCAATTTCCAGATCATATTCTTACAGTATTTAATCGCTGGGGGAATGAAGTATTGAAGGTAACTGATTATCAAAACGATTGGAATGGGAGATGGCAAGGTTTAGACCTTCCAGATGGAACTTATTTCTATGTCTTTGAAAGGGGAGATGGAAATGTTGATTCGGGCTATGTTTACATAGGTCGATAAAGTATTATTTGTAAAAAATTGATTTAAAATACATTAGAAGAATAACCAGTACTGAAGTAAAATTAGCACCATTTTTGACCTTATAGGGTGTTACCTCAGTGCGAACAACATAATTTTTACTGTTTTCATAACCAGAATATTTCGTTTATTATGAGAAAAATATACACACTGGTAATCTTATTGGCGTTTTGTGGAATGTCCTATGGACAGCAAGATGCTATGTTCACCAAATACATGTTTAATGCGCTTTCCTATAATCCAGCATATGCTGGTGCGAAAGATCACATGGCTGTTTCATTATTGCATAGAACGCAATGGTGGGGAATTGATGGTGGACCCAATACACAAACTTTTACACTTCATTCTCCAATGAAAAATGATAGAGTAGGTCTGGGTTTTAGCGCCGTTAACGATGCAATTGGCCCTACTAATGCAATAAGTGCAAATGTTAGTTATGCTTATCGAATTCCTTTTGGGAAGTCGAAATTAGCAGTTGGCGTGCAGGGAGGTGTTTTAAACTGGAGAGCCGATTGGTCGAAATTGAATTTAGAAGTAATAGGCGATGATGCTTATTCAGAGGCTAGTCCAAACTATATCCGGCCTAACTTTGGTGCGGGTCTATATTTTTACAATAAAAGTTTTTATTTAGGTCTTGGTGTTCCACACCTTATCGAATATGACCTAAGAGAAGAAAATATCAATACCGCTCAATGGTCAAAACAATATCGGCATTATTTCTTTAGCTCGGGAGCAGCAATTCCGGTAAAGGGAGATGCAATTATTTTTAAACCATCTCTACTCGTAAAAAGTGTAGGCTTATTGAGCAGTTTTAATAAAGATGAAGCGTATCAAAATGTTGGAGCACCAACGGAGTTTGATATTGATATATCTTTTATGTTTTACAAAACTTTATGGATTGGAACATCATTTAGGTCTTCAGTTGAAGCTTTTACTAATGATTCCAGTTCCTTTGATTCAATTGATTTTTGGGCAGCCTATTATTTGACCAATGGTCTTAGGATAGGAGCTGCTTATGACTATACCTTAACAAAGATTCAATCTCCTGCTCAGGGTTCATTTGAAGTAATGCTCAGCTACGAGTTTGATTATGTAACGAAACAGGCGGTGACCCCGCGTTATTTCTAAACCAGTGATTACTAACCAAAATTTATCGTTAGCGACCATTTAAAAATTTTATAAAATGAATATTAAAAAACTGATATTCGCAGCTATAATTACTGCCC
>CAYXQH010000355.1:0-6695 GCA_964467425.1 uncultured Saprospiraceae bacterium | reverse complement strand
AGATTTCATTACTTTTTTGTTCACATTTTGTTTGGCTTGTGTCGATCTCTTTTTCAATAATTTTTAGGACCTTTTTAGCTTCTTTTCTTTTGTATTTTTTTCCATCATAATCAAAAGATTTAAGCTTAATATCTTTGTTTATAATTTGTTCGACTGTAAGTTTATCCGAATAAAATCCTTGAGTTTCGATTAGAGATTTGATTTCAGCAGCATTGAAAATAACATCTTGATCTCTATTGAGTTTTTGCACTATTACTTCAAAGTCAATATTATTAGGAAAAAAATTATCGAAGAATCCCTGATATTTTTTGGGTAGGCTATTTTGTTCAAAATTATTATAGTAGCTTTTTTTAAAAGCTTCCAGATCTATTTCAATTGGCGCTTTTTCAAATTGAACAGTTTCATAAAGCTTATTGGTAAAGAGTTGTTGTTTGAGTTCAGGGTTTTCGAAAAGTACCCAGCAGGATTTATCCACGGCATCTGTTCGGATATTCAAAGTGTTTAAATGATTAATTCGTTGTTCAAGACTAGGATGTGAAGCCCATTGGTCTTCTATTGTTATTTTTGAAAAATTGAGTTGTTTGAAATCGGTGAAATTTGGTTGAATGATTTCATTTTTGATGGGGATATTATGATCTTTTGCGAAATGCATAAGAATCTCTCGATGTTGGGTATAAATATTCGCGCTTTTCAAATTTTGAGGAATCCATTGCGAATAGATTTCCAGAAGACGTTGATAACAAATTCCGGCAATTTCAATTTTTTGTAAAGAGGTTTCAAGATGATTGCCTCCAGTAACATAAGCAGCAATAGAGTCTGCATGGAATTCCATCTGTCGGGATAAAGCCATATAAGATTTATTGACCAGAACATATACCAGCCGTAATATCCATTGTATGAATCGGACAATAAAAATTAAAAATAAAGCCATGACCATGAAATAGGCGCTGCTTTCAGCCATTCGCTGTACACGTCTTTCATAATCGTCATTTTCAAAAAGCATATTGTGAATGGCCTGGTTGATATTGTAAATATAACTGCCAAGTTTCATGCTTTTTTGAGAAAAGTGTCCAAACTCGTGTGCAAGTACTGCTTTGAATTCGCTGATATTGATTGCGTTTACTAAACCCAGACCAATACAAAGGTTTTTCTTTACCGGGAAAAACATACTCCAAAAACTTGAGTCGTAAAAAACATAGGCATTTACTTCCGCAGATAAATAAATGCGCTTTGGTTTTGGAGATTCTGTTTCTTCATTTACTTTATCAATAAAGTCAAAGAGGGTAGGTTCTTCGCTTCTGGTAATTTCAACTAGATTAGAGCGATCAATGGTTTTCTTATTAAAAATAAATTTAATGATAAAGTAAAAAAGCAAGATGCCAAAAATAATTGTAGCAATCGCCACAAAAAGAGTTAGGAAACCTATGCTTACCGATAATAGTAAAATAGCCATATATCCAGCACCAATCGCCAAACCAATTACAAAAAGGATGAGAAGTAAGTAAATGAAAAAGAAGAACAATATGGAAGCCAAGACTTTATAAGCTTCTCTTTTAAAAGCAGCACTTGGTTCGATGAGCTTTTTGTCAACATTCGTTGGTGGGGCAGGATATAGCTTAAAAGTTTTCATTTAATTTTGTTCCGTCACTTATTAAGTAGGACACCCAAAAAAATGATATAATAATTTCTACAGGAAGATTTATTATATGGGCAGTTTTAATTAAGTACTTTAATCTTTTTAAAGATAGAATTAAAGATTTTTAGAACAAAATAATAAGGGAAAGAATTACACTGCCAAACTTTCCACTAAGCTTGGCTGAAGGGCAGGATTGATTTCTTTTAAAAATCGAGTTAAAGCTTTTCGTTTTTGAGTGTCTAATTCGTAGCTGATATATTTTTTGAAATAGGTCTTTAAGTCAAAGCCTTTTTCAGGAGTAGGCAATAAATAGATCAATTGATTGATATGATCAAGCCCATCTTTAAGTGCTTCATTGAAAGCAGTTATAAATTCAGGAGCCATAGGTTTATTGCTGACCCAGGCTGCAAAAACAAAAGGTAAGCCTGTATAGGCCGTCCATGCTTCGCCGAGATCATAATGATATTTGTAGAAGTCGAAAAGCTCAATGGTTCGATCGCCAATAACAACAGCTGCTTGCCCATCCTTTAGTGTTTTTTCAAAACTAGGAGTAGCTTGCGTGATTTTAGGTTGAATATTCCAATACTTTGCAATCAGTATTTGAGCAAGTTGTACGGAGGTACGAGAGTGATGATCTAAAATAAGCTCTTTAACTTCGTGAATAGGGGAGTCGCTAAAAATACAAACGGTTTTTACTGCACCAACAGCACCGATACAATAATCCGAGATGATATAAGGTGTTTTTAAGTGAGGGATAACTGCAACGGGAACTAAGCCTAAATCAACTTCTTCGTTTTTCAGTTTTTCGGCACAAGCAGCGGGGATGTCCAGTGTCAAGTCGATCTGGTCTTGAATGGGATGATTCAGTAAGCCATATAAAAACGGTTTGGTGTTCAAATAGCTTACCGCAGTCACTTTTAATTTTTCCATCTGCTCCATTGTTTTAAAATTATTTAGCTGGATCTAAGCTTTTCAAATGTCTGATATCATTTTCCAGCTCAACCGTAAAAGCCCCGTCAGACCAACGTGCCTTATAAAGACAAGTGTTATGGTGTCTGTATTTTTCCATCTCTCGGAGATGCTGCTTTTTAAGTAAACTTATCATACAACGCATGGTACGTCCATGGGTACATACCAGGACTGTTTTTGCTTTTCGTTGCACCAAATCATCTAAAAATTTCTGTAGACGATCTGCTAATGATCGTGCACTTTCTCCCTCTTCAAGACTTGCATCAAAATTTCCGATATTCCACTCTTGAATCAATTTTTCGTAATTCCCTTTCATCCAGGGTTGGTATTTTTGTCCTTCATGTACGCCCCAATTAATCTCGTTAATCAGTGCTGTTTTTTCGAAAGGAATAGTGGGGTGATTGTTGACAAAGGGAGCTAAGGTTTGATGTGTTCTTTGTAAAGCCGATCCGATAATTAAATCGAATTCCACATCTTTATAATAGTCATAAAAAGCCTGAGCCTGTTGTCGTCCAACTTCGTTCAGTTCGCTGTCAATGCCACTTCCCTGAACGATACCTCTTATGTTGTATTCTGTCTGCCCGTGCCGGATAAAATATATTGTCATGAAAAATCAAGTGATTAAGTTAGCAAGTGAACATCTATTTATTGACTACTGGTAAAGAAGTGTATCCTTTATAGACCACTTCTTCTTCGAAAACGTGATCTGTATAATCTTTTTGAGTACTATAAAGTGTATCTCGTTCGATTGGTTTTCGGCCGACGTCTTTAATTAATTTTACTAGCTCCATTGTACTCATAGCTGGAGATTGTTCCTCCGATCCTGCCATGGTATAAATCTTGGTCGTGTCATCAATCGTCCCGTCTATATCATCTACTCCAAAAGCTAGAGAAATCTGGGCGGTATTTCGACTAATCATTGGCCAATAAGCTTTGATATGATCGAAATTATCCAGATAAATTCTACTGATAGCATACATCTTCAAATCCTCGATCACATTGGATTCGGGAACATGAGACATTTGATTATTTTTATTTCTGAATTTTAATGGAATGAAGGTTTGAAAACCACCGGTTTGATCCTGCAGTTTTCGGAGTCTTTCCATATGATCGACCCGATGTCTAAAATGTTCAATGTGTCCGTAAAGCATAGTAGCGTTTGATCGCATGCCGAGTTTATGCCATTCTTCATGTATCGATAACCATTCATCTGCGCTACATTTCCCGCCAGCGATTTCATCGCGAATTTCTGGATGAAATATTTCTGCGCCACCTCCAGGCATTGAATCCAATCCTGCTTCTTTCATTATTTTCATTCCCTCCGCATAGCTTACTTTTCCTTTTTTGAAAATATAATGATACTCCACCGGCGTCAATGCCTTGATATGCAATTCTGGTCGATGTGCTTTAATATTTTTAAAAAGATCAGCATAGAATTTTAGATCATATTGCGGAAGAACACCTCCAACGATATGGATTTCAGTGACGGGTTTGTCATCATATTTTTTTACGATGTCCATCATTTCGTCCATCGTATATTCCCAGCCTTCTTCGCGCTTTTTAATCAATCGACTATAAGAACAAAATGTACAGGTGTATAAACAGACATTAGTAGGCTCCATGTGGAAATTCCGATTGAAATAGGTATTGTTACCATGTCTTTTCTCTCGAATATGATTTGCCAATGCACCAACGAAAGCTACTTCGGCTTCTTCAAATAAGAATATGCCTTCTTCTTCCGTTATTCTTTTGGAATTCAGTACTTTTTCTGCTATTACTTTAAGTTCAGGTTTAAGACCTGGATCACTTAAAATCGTTTGAATATTGGCTGAATCATTCATATATACGTTCTATTTTCTTTAAAGCTAACAATCTTTCACTACTTTCAGTTTTGATTGAAAGTAAGTTTTTTAGAAAAAATTTGAAAGTCACTGCGAAAATAGGGGGCATTAGTGAAAAAGCCTTATAATAGTGCTGATTATTTTGGTCAAATACTTATTATTTATCTACCGGTTTCTAATCATTACAAATTGTGCTATCCATTTTAATTCCTATCTATAATTTTGAGGTGATCCAATTAGTTGGAGACTTGCATAGGCAGGCCTTATCAGAAGGGATTCCATTTGAGATATTGTGCTTTGATGATGGCTCTACTACTGCTTTTAAAACAAGGAATAAAAAGCTCCTGGATTTCCAGCATGTAAAGTATTCGGAGTTACCTGAAAATCTGGGACGTTCTAAAATCCGAAACGAATTAGCGAAAGCGGCTAAGTATGATTATCTACTGTTTATGGATGGCGACTCGAAAGTCGTATCTACTGATTATATTAAAAACTATCTAAAACACCTTGACCCTAAAACCTTGCTGTATGGTGGTCGGGTTTATGATCCGCAGGCACCCACAGATCCTTTGCTAAAATTTCATTGGCATTATGGAATCAATCGAGAGCAGGTCGCTTATCAGATTCGCCAAAAGCGACCTTATCATGCTTTCCAAACGAATAATTTTTTAGTACCCAAAGCGGTCTTTTTAGACATCCTTTTTGATGAGTCTTTAAGGCAATATGGACATGAGGATACTGTTTTTGGATTTGAGCTAAAAGATCGAAATATACCACTCCAACATATTGATAATCCACTAGAACATATAGGTCTGGAAACAGTAGAGGTGTTTTTAGAGAAGACAGAAAAAGGGATTCAAAACTTGCTCAGAGTGCAAGATGCTTATCCTTCGGTTGAAACTAAGCTACTTCGTGCTTATCAGTTTCTTAAATCAACTGGTTTAAAGTATCCATTTAAGTGGGGGTATGGTTTTTATAGAAAAAAAATAGAAGAGAATCTACGTTCAGACCAACCGAATCTCAGATGGTTTGATTGGTATAAACTGGATAGAATGCTGGATCAGTAAGGAGTGAACAATCTTTAGGAAATGATATAGGTATGGCTGGCTGCCAGGTCTTCTTTTTTAAAAGCTTTGTACTTATCCGCTAATTGAATACTGCTCAATAAATCAAGGTCTCCTTTACGAGCATCTACTTCGCTGATTTTAATTCCAATAGCATTATACAATTTTTCATATTCACTCAGTCTCCAACGGTTTTGGGGCTGGATGGAATTATCAATTCGATCCCAGGTTTTATCTGAAAAGCGCAAAAAATTATAAATGTTTATACTTTTATCAAAATGCGCAAAATGGTCGGACATGTCTATAAAGTGCGATTGAATGCCTTGCTTATGAACCAGTGTTTTAAATTTTTGAAGGATACCTTTTAAAACCTCCGGATAAACATGTTCGAAAGTATTATTAGAATGCACCAAATCGATACTTGCTTCCGGAAGCTCGATTTTCCGAATGTCCATAATCGTATATCGAATATTCAGCGCCGACAGGATACTTTGAAAATCATAATCTGCCGGATTCTTATGTATCATTTTTAGGGCATCCATTCGTTCCGCTATCGGGCTAAGGTAGGTTTTGAGTTTCCCGTTTTCAGCATACTTTATAAACCAATCAATAGAGGTTAGAATTTTTTCTTTATCCGTCAAGCCGCTGATATCGACTGTATTTATTTGTTGAGCTCCTCTTAAAAACATAGCAATGGGAACAACAGGGTACCAGCCTGTACCTAGCTCAAGGGTCGTTTCCAGGTTTTTCTTAGCATATTGATCAAAACTCTGCAGGTGTTTCCTCGCATGAATTAAACGATCTTCAAAATAGTATTCACTAAGCTGAACACCTTTTGTAACATGTTTTTGAAAAAAGAAATTGATTTTATGGCTCCCTGGAAGGAAGGAAATTGTTTTCTGTACAATCGCCTTAAGTACCCATTTTTTAATCATTGACCTGCTTTCGAATTTGTGGAAGGCAAAGATAGTATTTTTCGGCCACTCCGTTTTGTCACTCCCTTTGGTCGTGAAGTGATAGTCCTCGCTGCGCTTGGAAATGATGGTTCAACCTTCGGTTGAAAATGATGGTCATGCTTTTCCGACGAGTCTGATATGACTATCGGAATCATCAGACCGGCATGAAGAGAAGGGTGGGGTTTGGGTTGATCTTTTTTATCTTTGTGGCGATGAATCGGTCTATTGA
>CAYXQH010000354.1:0-6699 GCA_964467425.1 uncultured Saprospiraceae bacterium | reverse complement strand
GATACCAGCGTGCAAATTTTGACCGAATTTATAGAATACGACAGTGTACATTTTATTCATTTCGATTTGTTTCCTCAGGTGCATGATTCGCTGACGGTTGATGCTGAACTTGGGGCTTATTTTGAAAACGTGTTGATAGAAGGAGATACTGTTTTTACTATAAATTATACCGATCAGAACTCTTGTGATAGTCTGGTAACTTATACCATAACAGGATTGACCGATATCAATGAAATTTCAACAGAGTTTAAAGCGGTAAGCGTTTTCCCGAATCCGGTAGATGACTTTTTACTCGTTTTAGATCATGAAAGTAATAAAGCGCAAGAGTGGAAATTATCAAATAATCTTGGGCAAACAGTTTGGAGAAAGTCGTTAGAATCGAATGAAAGCTTATCGAAAATTTCGATTAAAACACTTCCTGCGGGAGTCTATTGGCTCCATGTGAAAACTAAGACCGGAACGGGAGTGTGGAAAATAATAAAGTCCTAGGAAAGTTGAACTTAGGTCGGTTCATAGTAATCGGCTTAAGTTCCTATTTGTTTTAAAAACCAATCCTTCTCTGCGAAGATTTCTGTATTACTTACCCTTTGACGAAAAGCCTCTTTTTCTCTTTTACTCATTACAGGGAGTTGGAGTAGTTGTCGGGTGAAAGAAATGATATTACTGTAGTGTTCTTTACGATAAGCAAGATCCTTACTACGTTGCAGATAAACACGTATGCTATCAATCAAACTTTCTAAAAGGTCAACCTCTTCCAGTTCATAATAAATTTTAAGTTGGAGGACTCGTGCTGCCAGGAATAGAAAAGAAGCTTTTGTTTCAACTTGAATCAACTCTTGGAGACTATTATTGAGTTGGTTTTGTTCGTAATATATTTTACCCAGGCTGAAGTGGTAAAGTGGAATTTGGAATGTGGGTTTTAAATGCTTTTGATAATCGCCGATAAAAGTTTTTGCCCAATTATGGTAGCCAAGTTTTGAAGCTAGGTTAATAATATTGCTATAAGTACTTTCCAATAAAATCCCATCTTCTAATAAAAAGCCTTGGTTCAAACTTGCTTTGTATAATTCAAATGCTTCTTCAATAGCTGATTTACTTCCCGTGTTTAGTTTTCGAATACTAAAATTAATGGCAACCGTATAGATGTCCCTGATTTCAGACCCAGGGAATAAATGTTGGTATTGTTGAATAGCTTTTTTCAAATTTAGAAAAGAGGCTTCATCATTTTCATCAATCAAAATCAGGTAACAATAATAATAAATTGCAATGGCTGGTGTTTTTAAGCAGGCTTCATTTTGTTCAATATACTGAACTACAAAATCTAATAATCCGATTCTGTATTCTTCTTGTTTGATGTTAACTCTCGAAAGCGCATTACATGCTTGTTTAAGTTTGGTGCTCAAAAAGTAAGTGTCGAAATGATCACTAACTTCTTGCAGGTTGGTTTTTTCTTTGCGATTGATACTAATGACATAATCGTATCTTTCGAATGCAAGATCATGTTTGGCCTGGAGATAAGAAGTGTTTCTAAACGATTGTTGCTCCAGGGCTTTATTCGTATTGTTTATCGCCTCTTTGAAAAGTTTTTCATTTTGAAGCTTTCGATAGGCCTTTACCAGAAAGAATTTTTTTTCAGCTTCTTTATCACGCATTTCATTTAAAGTCAAAAATTCCTCTAATAATTTAAAGGTTCGTGACACAAGGAGATTCCATTGACTGACAGAAAATACTTTATCCGCAAATACTTTCTTCCAATAAACCTCTGGTGGAAAGCGCCAATCTTTATGCTTTTTCCATACTTCAAAAAAACGCGGTATGTCTGATCTTTTATTAAAAAAAGGAGAGGCTAAAAACTGTTCAAACTTTGTTAATTCTCGATTAGATAGCTTATTTAATACTCTTAAAAGCTTCATGGCGTGTTAAATAAATCTGTTTTGGGAAGGAATACATCTGTTTTAAATGTATTAAAAGTGATGTAAGTAATTGATAATCAATATTCATTTGATGAAATACTTGTATAAATTTATAAAAATGTTCTTTCAAAACCAATATTTTTAGGACACTTTTGTATCAGGACAATAAATATTGTGGACATATTAAATTTCTCTGGATGAAAAAGATACTAATAACATACTTGCTTTTCTTTTTTGGATGTGTACATCTAAGTGCTCAGTGTTTTCCGAATGGAATAACTTTTTCCACCCAAGATCAGATTGATAATTTTGCTGTAAACAATCCAGGTTGTACGGAGATTCTTGGAACTCTTACTATTGATGCCGATTCGAGTTTGGATATTACCAACCTCAATGGATTGAGTCAGATCACATCTGTTAACGAAGGATTACTCATCAAGGACTGTCCTGGATTGACCAATCTTTCTGGCTTGGAAAATCTGGCCTTAGTAGAAAACACATTGCAAATACAGAGCAATGCAAATCTGGAAACGCTTAATCATTTAACGAGTTTAGAAGGAAGCATCGGTGGCAATTTAATAATAGATACTAATCCATCTCTGGTAGACTTATCAGGTTTAGAATCTATTACTTCAGCAGAGAATATTCGAATAAGTCATAATGAGAACTTGGCAAGTCTAACTCATTTAAACAGCCTCACTTCAGTGCCTGGATTTTTTATGCTTTTGGGCAATGATAATATTGTTAATTTATCAGGCTTAGAATCGTTGACTTCTTGTGGGACCTTTTGGCTTTTTTATATGAATGGTCTAGAGCAAATTGTTGAACTATCGAATTTAAATGAAATAAATGGAGCGCTAAGAATTCTTAATTGTGATCTTTTAACATCATTGGAAGGTTTAGAATCGATAGACTCTATTGGGCAAAACCTAGAAATATTTTATACGCCTGGTATTCACGATCTTAGTGTGTTTAGCAATTTGGTCTATATTGGAGGTAGTCTCCAGATTTCATTTACCGATAGCTTGTCCGATTATTCTGGATTGGAAAATTTAACGCACATTGGTGGTGGTTTTGATTGTTTAGGTAATGATTCATTAATCAACTTTTCAGGCTTAGAAAATTTAACGCACATTGGCGGTGATTTTGATATTCAACATAATCATAGCTTAGAAGATTTTTCTGGTCTTGAATCCTTAAGCTATATTGGAGAAGATGTTATTATAAAAGAGAATTGGTTGTTGTCTTTATGTAACCATCCGATAATCTGCGATTTTATTTTAAACGGTGGATTACCTGAAATTGAGAATAATAATCCGGGCTGTAATTCTATTAACGAAATTTTGGCTTCTTGCTTTGGAGATTATACTGTTTTGGAAGGACAAATCATAGGTGATGTTGATCAAAACTGTATTGTCGACACGAGCGAAATTGGTATAGCTGGTTGGCTCGTCAATGCGTACAATGATACTCTTAATATAACTATAGAAGCGAATGAATTAGGGGCGTACTGGATACCGCTACCAGAGGGAGATTGGATTATCAATGCTATCCCACCATACCCTTTATGGGAACAGTGTTTTGAAGACTCACTAGTTCAGGCAAGCGGAATGGGAGATTCCCTTAGTTTAGATTTAGTGTTATATCCTCAGGCTATTTGTCCTTTTATAAATTGGGATTTTAATATGCCCACACTAAGAAGTTGTGCTATCAGAACGTTCTCGATTCCTTATAGTAATATTGGCGTTGAGTTAGCAGAGGATGTCGTTTTTTCTATTGCGGCAGGGGATATCCTGGAAATTCAAAATGCTTCTATTCCTTATACCGTAGAAACCGATGGGACTATTCTTTTTGAGATTGATTCTATTGGAATATTTGAGAGCGGTACAATAACTTTTCAAGCACTTGTTAATTGTGCCCTTCAAGCAGAGACGGTGGAATGTATTGATGTTGAAGTGCTACCGAACGATCTTTGTGGCGATCAGGCATGGGATGGCTCTACGATTACTGCAAGCGGATATTGTGAAAATGATAGTATCCATTTTGAGTTAGAAAATATAGGGATGGGTGATATGAGCGAGTTCGGTCAATTTCAGGTAGAAATTATCATTGATGATATTGTACTTCTACTGGATTCTGACGAATATAAACTGGATAGTGGAGATGACTTAATGATAAGCTATGAACTTGAAGGAATGGGCCTACGATTAGGGACAGAGCAACTTCCAGGACATCCAATCGGAGAGACAGTATCGATGGTTGTTCCAGGTTGTGAAGATGTCTCCAACGATGCAATTTTAACACACTTTCTACTTCAGGATGGTTCTCCTTATATGGAAAGTTTCTGCAATACAGTCGTCGCTTCTTTTGATCCTAATCAAAAAACAGCTAGTCCAATTGGTCAGAGTGATCCGCATTATATTGAAAAAGACTGGAGGCTGAATTATACACTAGAATTCCAAAATACTGGAAATGATACGGCCTTCCTGGTTGTGCTTCGAGATTCAATATCTAATCATTTGGATATGACGACCTTGCAAGTAAATGGTGGCTCACATCCTTTTAGTTGGGATATAAGTTTTAATAGAGAATTGAAGTTTACATTTGAAAATATACTCTTGCCTGATTCTACAACGAATGAGCCAGCTTCTAATGGGTTCGTAAATTTTTCAATAAAACCTAAGGCAGACATCCTTCCTGGCACACTAATTGAAAATCGAGTAGGGATCTTTTTTGATTTCAATGATGTAGTATTGACAAATACGGTCTTTCATACGATTCGGAAACCAGTCGTAACATCTAGCGAAAATCTGGATTGGTGTGCAGGATCAGAGATGGCAGGGCAAACGATTTGGCAAGATACTTCCATTCAGGTTTGGACCGAATTTATTGAATATGATAGCGTTCATTTTTTACATTTGAATGTCTTGCCTTATTCGATAGATACGGTATTTTCGACTGTTGAAATTGGAACCTATCTTGAACAGGTTTTGATCGAAAGCGACACCGCATTTTTAGTGCACTATGACCATAATTCAACTTGTGATAGTTTAATTTGGTATGATGTTTCTACGCTGACAACAATAAAAAATATAAAGCTTTTTCAAGCGGTGAAAATTTTCCCTAACCCGGTAGACGATTTCTTGCTCGTATTAGATCATCAAACGAATCAGGCGCAACAATGGAAGCTATCGAACAACCTTGGTCAAGTCGTTTGGGAGAAGGAATTAAAATCGAACGAAAGCCTGAATGAAATTTCAATGAAAGCGTTTCCTACAGGGGTATATTGGCTCCATGTAAAAACAAAGACTGGAACCGGAGTTTGGAAGGTGATAAAGACCTAAGAATTATACAGAAAGTATAATGTCCAAACATAATTAATATGTAAAGGGACCGGTATTAGGGTTTTGGGAAACCGAACACCAAATACCGAATCCCGAAAACCTCTTCCACGACTTCAAAAGGGAGTACAATGCTAAAGTATTGGCTATGAATTGGGAAATTTGGGATGACTCATATTTTCGTACCTTTAGGATATGAAACGTCCTGATTTTTCAAATGTGGAGTTAGACTTTAATCTGGGGAATTCGAATGAACATACACAGACTTGGCAAAGTCCAGAGGAGATTGAAATCAAATCCAACTATTCAAAAGAAGATATTGAAGGAGTCGAACACGTTCGATTTGCAGCAGGTTTGCCTCCTTATTTACGTGGACCATACAGTTCGATGTATGCCGTACGTCCATGGACTATACGACAATATGCAGGGTTTTCGACTGCCGAAAAAAGTAATGCTTTTTACAGAAGAAATTTGGCAGATGGACAGAAAGGACTTTCTGTGGCTTTCGATTTAGCAACACATCGGGGTTATGATAGTGATCATCCAAGAGTGCCAGGTGATGTCGGGAAAGCTGGAGTAGCAATTGATTCGGTTGAAGATATGAAAATCCTTTTCGATCAAATTCCACTAGATAAAATGTCAGTTTCTATGACCATGAATGGAGCTGTGATTCCCATCATGGCTTTTTATATTGTAGCAGCAGAAGAACAAGGTGTTGAAAAAAAGCAGCTGAGCGGAACCATCCAAAATGATATCCTTAAAGAGTTCATGGTTCGGAACACTTACATTTATCCACCAACGCCTTCCGTTCGAATCATCTCCGATATTTTTGAGTATACAGCACAAAATATGCCCCGGTTTAATTCGATCAGCGTGAGTGGATATCATATGCATGAAGCTGGAGCAACCGCAGATATTGAATTGGCATATACTTTAGCAGATGGCTTGGAGTATATTCGGGCAGGTTTGAAAGCAGGCTTGAAAATTGATGACTTTGCACCTCGGATTTCTTTCTTCTGGGGGATTGGGATGAATCATTTTATGGAAATCGCAAAAATGCGGGCAGCAAGAATGATCTGGGCAAAACTGGTCAAACAGTTTAATCCGGAGAATCCAAAATCCTCTATGCTTCGAACCCATTCGCAAACTTCCGGATGGAGTCTTACTGAACAAGATCCGTTCAATAATATTGCACGAACAACCATAGAAGCCATGGCAGCTGTACTTGGAGGAACACAGTCATTGCATACAAATTCTTTAGATGAAGCCGTAGCACTGCCAACAGATTTTTCTGCCAAGATTGCAAGAGATACACAAAAGTATATCCAGCAGGAAACAGATATAATCAAAACAGTTGATCCTTGGGGCGGCTCCTATTATGTGGAAAGTTTGACGCATCAAATCGCAGAGCGTGCATGGACACATATACAAGAAGTAGAAGCGCT
>CAYXQH010000353.1:0-6710 GCA_964467425.1 uncultured Saprospiraceae bacterium | reverse complement strand
CCTTCTTGGTTTTTTGTTTATCGTCAGTGATCACTTCTTCATGAGCCTTAAAGGTATGTTTTTTATTATTGTAATTAATGGAGTATTCCTCTTCTAAAGAAATGAATTTCCCAATTCCTTTGATAGAATTTTTATGGTATCCAGCATTTATATTTCCTGATTTGAGTGCTTTTTTTGAGCCAAATAAAAAATCATATTTACCCCCATTGTGAATCTTTAAAAAGTGCGGACCATTGATTCTGTTATCTATTAGCCAGCTGTTTTTACTAAATACAGGTTTGACATTTATAGCAGTTATTGATAATCCTGCCTCTTGAACATTTATTCCATACCAATTCAAATTCGGAGAATAGAATCTACAATCAAATGAATCTATTGTGGACACTTCGTTTTTGTTTTCATCAAATTCATATAGATTATCGATAATTACATTGTCAATGATATCATTTGGATAATAGGGGAGTACATTTCCTTTTACTAAATACCCAGAAAACATATACCCTTGAATTCCATCGAATAAGACCTTGACCCACTTGCCTTTAATATTGTCAACAGTAACAAAATCACCCCATAGGTTGGATTCATTAAGACTTTCGCAAGATCCCAAACTCGAAACTGTTTTCCCAAATTTGACAACTTTCAACCTTTTAGAATTCAAGTTTGGTTCTTTTCTAATGGACAAACCAGATTCTGCAACTACGGTCAATTCACACATGTCTGCTTGAAGAACCTGAGCACTTAAAATAAACGAGGCTAATAAAATAAATTTTTTCATTGTGATTGAATTTTAGTGATGACTATTTCCTCAAATTATCATCTTTTGGAATTCATCACGACTCCATTCTATTATTCGTAAGTATCTAATTATTTTTCGTACTTGCCTTTCTGGGACTCCAGACATGAATAGGTAGGATAGAGCCACTATTGACTTCTTACACTTCATTCCAAACTAGTAGTTTTACCTTTTGGATTGAATTCAATACTGTTTTTAGAAAACTATTTTATAAACTAAAGATGAGCTAGTTAGGAAAGAGAATAAGCTATGGTAAAGTGAAAAGTACTTCCTTGGTTTTCTTTGGAATCGACCCATATTCGTCCATTGTGGAGCTCAACGATCTTTTTGCATTGTGCAAGCCCAATACCAGTACCTTCATATTTGTCAATAGTATTTAGGCGTTTAAAAATTGAAAAAATCTGATCTTGAAATTCTTCAGCAATGCCAATACCATTATCTTGAATAGAAAATTGATATTTACCCTCTAAGTCTTTTGCTGTAATATGGATATTTGGCTGGACCTCTGTTTTTTGAAATTTCAATGCATTTGTTATTAGGTTTTGGAAGAGTTGACGCATCTCCGTTTCATAAGCATTAAGTTTTGGAAGCTCCCCAATTCTTAATTTTGCGTTTTTCTCTTCGAGCATTGTTGTTAAATCTCTTTTAATTGTATGAACTAAACTATTACAATCTATAGAATCGATTTGCCTTTTTTTTCCTATTGTGGTATATTTCAATAAGCCGGTAATCAAGGCTTTCATTCTCCGAGCAGCATCGACTATGAACATCATTTCTTCTTTGTCTCCTTTAGAAAGTCGGTCCTTATGTTTTCTATGAAGCAGTTGAGTGAAACTAGTAATGGTTCGTAGAGGCTCTTGTAAATCATGAGAAGCAGCGTAAGCAAATTGCTCTAAATCTTGATTTTTTCGTTCTAGCTCAGCTATACTCTTTTCGAGGGATTCTTTAGATTTTTTTGTTTCTTCTAGTGATTCTACTAACTTATTTTGGATGGGCTTGAAAACATATTGAACTTCAAAAATTATCACTAGTATAGAGATAATCATCAATAATAATTCAATGAAAATGATAAACCCTAATTTGTCTGAAGATGCCTTTTCTAAATGTGTTACAACTTGGTTCATCTCTATTAAAAAGTCGGATTGATTGGTGTTTATCTGCTTCAGATCTACAGCTTTGCCAGAGGAGAGATTATCCAGTTGATCTTCTACAAAACTTATCCGCTTGGATAAATCCGACATTAATTGTAGCGCAATTGGATCAGTAATAGGACTTAACTCATTTTCCCCGAGATTATTTACTAAATTATAATGAGTATTTTTCCACTCCTTGACTAGGAGGGGAAGTTGAATTGGATCTTGCTTGTCTATTAGTATTTTATAAAAATCTAAATTGATTTTTTGACTAATCATACGCTGCTTTCCTGCGAGATTAATCGTCCTTGCATCACTTTTCTTCTGATGTAGAAAATATTGTATAAAAACCTGGTTGATTACTAAAATGAAAACTGTTACTAAAATAGCAACGATATACTTTTTATGCATTTCGTATTGTATTGGAATGTATTATCCTAAATCATTGTTTTTGCAAAAAAAATACCAGAATTAGCCTATTGAGGAATAGAAAAAAAGGTGTTTACACTAGTTAGAGTAGTTTTATGTTGATTGGGGGAGATAAATAGATAAGCTCCTATACGGTAAATACTAGCTGTTTGATTCAAGATTTTTAAAGAAATATTTAAACCAATCGTACGAATATTTTTGAATGATTATTCAAAGAACTCATTTTTTGGTATCTAGCTCAGGAATTTCTATATTTATTTTCACTTGAAATTTGATTTTTCTGATGTGCTAGAAATTCCACTTACGATTACGGTTATTCTTATAGGAGCTATCATTGCGCAAGGTAGTTTCGCTGCTATACTCTTGCTGATGCATCGAGATAATCCAAGGTCTAATCCTTATCTTGGTTTACTATTATTAGCTTTCTCATTGTGGTTATTAGATGATTTTTTTAATGCAGCAAAAATCTATCAACAAAACCCTAATTTTTATTTCTTACCAATCTATTTTTCTTTTGCTTTTGGTCCGCTCATTTATTTTTATACAAAATCGATTACGGATTCAAAATTTATTTTTACAAAAAAACTGTTGGTGCATTTTATTCCAGTAGCCTTGCAGCTTATGCTATATGTGTTTTTGCAATGTAAAGATTATAGTTTTCGTCGTTGGTTCTGGCAGGAGGTACATTTGCCTTACACCTATAATATTGAATTCATTGGTAGTATGTTATCCTTACTTGTTTATCTATTGTTATCCATTACGCGAGTGAAAGAATACCAGGTTTGGATTAACAATCAATTTTCGGAAATTTCTAAAATAAGTCTCCATTGGTTAAAGTTGATTCTGGGTGTTTTGATGCTGGTCTGTTCTTTGTGGATTCTTGATACGTTATTGAGAATTGGATGGCAATATTATCCTAGTTATGATCTCTCTGCGATCTCTATGGGCTTTTCAATTTTAGTATTAGCAGCTGGTGCCTTGCTTCAATCGAATATAGGGAAGACCGGTTTGGATAAAACAAAAACCAATCAGCGAAATGCTGAAATGGATGTTGGGATTGATCCATTACTACTAGATAAAATAAAAGCTGAAATGAAGGAAAATAAATACTTCCTTAATCCTAATTTATCCTTGAAGATATTTGCGGATCATCTTGGCGAATCTCCTAGAAAAATATCGCATCATATCAATCATGGCTTAGGTAAATCGTTTATAGACTTTGTAAATGAATATAGAGTGAATGCATGTAAACGTCATATTGAAACAGGTGCCTTAAGTCATTTGACTTTGACAGGAATTGCATTTGAGTGTGGCTTCAACTCTAAAGCAACGTTCAATCGAGTTTTTAAAAAAATGGCTGGCCAGAGCCCTTCTAACTACCAAAAGATGCATCAAAACAGGGAATGAGGCCTCTCAAAACACGTATTGAGTCGATTTAGGGAAGTATAACCCTCATTTTTGAATCATATTAATAACTATTAAAACGATTTAAATTATGAAAGTTTTACTTTTTGTTTTTCTCAGCACATTCACTAATGGCTCCTTTTTCCAAAGCAATACTCTTACACCAACTTTTCAACATGAAAACAGCTTTGTTGGGGAATGGGTAATTGATCTCCGACCTTCTCCAGATGCAGCCCCTTATTTAAAAAACCTAGTTATAAGTAAAAAAGGCGAAGAGGATTATGAAGGCACCTTTTATGGAAGCGCCCTTCAGGATATCTATGTAAATGAGAGCTGGGATAAATTGTATTTTGCTTTTAAATCTTCGGATAACAGCAATGATTATTTTCAATCCGGATATATTATTGGCGATAAAATTTACGGCATTACTTATTGCCCGGGAAGAAATTTTGTGATGCCCTGGACTGGGGAAAGAAAGATAAAGGATAAGAAATAGGACGCCTTTTTATCTTGTAAAGGCAGTCACTAACATATTGCATTTTTCTGCAATGCGTGGTATATTTGTAAAGGACAATGGGTTTTTCCTTTGTTTTAAACAATTATTTAACCCTCTTATTTTTTATTATGAATATTTTTGTTGCAAAACTTAACTTTGACACTACAAGTGATGACTTGGAAAATGCTTTTGCAGGATTCGGTGAAGTTTCCTCCGCTAAAGTTATTATGGATCGAGATACAGGTCGATCTAAAGGATTTGGATTTGTAGAGATGCCTAATGATAATGAAGGTCATGAAGCTATTAACAATCTTAACGAATCTGAATTAGATGGAAGGACCATTGTTGTAAAAATAGCACGACCGAGAGATGATAATCGTGGCGGTGGTCGTGGTGGTTATGGAGGCGGTGGTCGTGGCGGTTATGGTGGTGGTCGTTACTAAGAATAATTACTTTAAAAAAAGCTACTTCTAATTCGGGAGTAGCTTTTTTTTATTTGTACGATGTTTTAAACTAAAAAAATCTTAGGTTTGGATATTAATGAAAATAGATTAGCTAAATTTTTCTTTTTTATTTTAACTCAATCCAGCTTCAAAATATGAAACAGCTTCTATTCTTTTCTCTAATTATTTTGGTAGGTTGTAGTGATGCTGCAAACCAAGGGCAAGTAAAAACAATTCAGAAGGAATTGGCTATCGTCAAGCAAATCAATGTTGATCTAAAAACCAAAATTGAACCCGAAGGTAATTTAGTTCATGTGGTTTTCTTCAAGGTCAAAGCGAATTCTGATCAAGCTGCATTCGTTGCTGCAGTTAAAAAGTTGGAAGAAATAGAAGCGGTTATGGATTTGGAAATTGGACCTTTTGAAGATGTAGGTGATGCTCGTGCTTTATCTGATTTCTCCCATATGATGTCTATGAGTTTTAAAGATGTTAAGGCTTATGAGGCTTACCAAAAGCATCCAATTCATTTGGGGTTAAAAGAAGCTATAAAAAGCGATTTGGCTGGACCTCCTGCGACCTATGATTTTATGAAGAAATAATAAGCGTACTTTAAGATCAATTATGCCAAATAAGAACACCCGCTTCAAACGACTACTTAAAACAATTGGCCCTGGTTTGCTTTTCGCGAGCACAGCGATTGGTACTTCCCATTTAGTACTTTCTACCCGAGCCGGCGCTCATCACGGAATGATTTTCTTTTGGATTATTTTAGGCGCTTTGATTCTTAAATATCCGTTTTATGAATTTGGACCACGCTATGCTAATGCAACAGGCTTTAGTCTTTTAAAAGGATATAAAGATCAGGGGAGATGGGCGGTTATCCTGTTTATGGTCGTTGTTTTTATGAATATGTTTGCGGTGTCTGGCGCTGTTGCTGCTGTAAGTGCAGGTTTGTTATCGACGATGTTTGGGGTAAGTGGTATTTCAGTTCCAATCCTGGCTGGCTTGATTATTTTAGTGACTGTTTTGTTATTGTTCATTGGTGGGTTTTCAGGTTTGGATAAATTTATAAAACTAATTTCCATTGTTTTATTGGTAACTATCTTTACTGCCTTTATTGCTATTTTTTATAAAGGACCTATAGAACCTGTGGAAGATTTTCTACCTCCAAATATATTAGAAGGAGCAAGTCTTACCTTGTTGATTAGTTTGATTGGCTGGATGCCTGCCGGACTGGAAGCTTCCACAATGAATAGTATTTGGACAGTCGAAAAAATTAGGACTGAGGATTATCATCCAAGCCTTAAAGAAAGTTTATTCGATTTCAATTTAGGTTATGTCTTTACTACCATTCTAGCGTTGATGTTCTTGACGATTGGAGCGTTTACTGTTTATGGGAGTGGTACATTATTGGAAGGAAATGCAACTCAATTTTCAAATAAATTATTAAATGTATTTACGGCTAATTTAGGGGAGTGGTCTTATCCCGTTTTGGCAATTGCAGCTTTCGGTACTATCTATGGAACTTTGATAACTATACTGGATGCTTTTCCACGAAGTTTTGTCCGAGGGTGGCGTGTTTTAAAATTCAGTACTCCAGAGAAGAATACCGAGCAGTTGACTTTTTTAAATAAGACCTACAAAATGATTTTAGTGCTGGTTGGTATTGGTAGTTTTTTGTTGTTTTATCTTTCCAAAACAAGTATGGTGAAGATGTTAGAATTTGCTACTGTTTTATCATTTTTGACGGCACCAATTATTGGCTTTTTAAATTTGAGAGCTATTCAGAGTAAGGCTGTTTTGCCATCGCATCGACCAGCGAAATGGCTTTTAGGTTTGGCTTATTTAGGACTCCTGGCTATGGTTGGATTTGCTGTTTATTATTTATGGACTTTAATTTAGGGAGGATAAGAATAGATTGCAATTCTTGACACAGACCTGCTCTGACGAGTCTGATACTGTCCGAGTCATCAGACCCGATCCGATGGATCCCCGCTCGACTGCGCAGCGGG
>CAYXQH010000352.1:0-6715 GCA_964467425.1 uncultured Saprospiraceae bacterium | reverse complement strand
GATTTCTCTTTAGTCACATCACAAACCAAACCTATGGAAATGTCTTTCTGCTCCAAGTCTTGCAAGCGTTTTTTGAGAATATCTGTATAAACAACATTGGCACCTTCTGCGACCAATTTATCCGCAATAGCTTTCCCGATTCCTCCTCCGGCTCCTGTGACGATTGCTACTTTTCTGGAAAGCGGTTTTTCTTCTGGTTGGCGTTGCAGTTTAGCTTCTTCCAATAACCAGTATTCAATATCAAATGCTTCTTGACGGGGTAGGGCGGTGTATTTTGAAATAGCTTCCGCTCCACGCATCACATTGATCGCATTGATATAAAACTCACTGGCAACGCGAGCCGTCTGTTTGTTTTTTGCAAAGGTAAACATACCGACTCCCGGATATAAGATCACGACTGGGTTCGGATCACGCATCGCAGGGCTGGTCGATCGTTTGCATTGCTTATAATAGGCTGAATATTCCTTTCTATATTGAATAAAGTCTGCTTCAATTTTTGCCAAAACTTTATTGCTATCCTCTAAGTTTTCATTAGGTTTTAATTTTAAAAGCAGTGGTTGAATTTTTGTTCTAAGGAAATGATCCGGACAGGAAGTACCCATCGGCGCTAATTTTTTTAAATCCTTACTATTGATAAATTCTAAAACACCAGGATGGTCAGTAAAGTGTCCGATCATGTTTTTATGGCTGGAACATAATCCGCGAAGAATTGGCGCAATAGCTGCAGCCTGATCTTTTCGCTTTTGTGGACTTAAAGCTTTTATTTTTGCTCCGCCGAAAACAGGGCGCTTTTTACCTTTTTGTTTTTCAATATATTTGGAAGCTTTTTCAATGACGTCTAAACTGTTTTTATAACACTCCAGCGAAGTTTCTCCCCAGGTGAATAAACCGTGACTACCTAATATTATCCCTCGGATTTTTGGGTTTTCTTTTAGGCATTTTTCTAATTGTAAAGCTAAATCAAAACCAGGTCGCTGCCAGGGAACCCAGCCCATTTGATCTCCCCATATTTCTTTGCTGATTTTTTTACCATCTTTTGAAGCAGCAATGGCAATCAAGGCATCAGGGTGTAAATGGTCGATGTGTTTGAACGGTAAAAGACCGTGAAGTGGTGTATCAATAGATGGGGCTCTACTGTCTAAATCATAAATGCAATGATATAAAAGACCCACCATTTCGTCTTCATGTTTTAAGCCTCTGTAGACGTTTTTTAAGTCACGTAATCGATTGGTATATAAACCTGCAATACCTTTACGAGTAAGCGTGCCAATGTCACCACCGGAGCCTTTTACCCACATAACTTCGGTTTGCTTTTTCGTGAGTGGATCTTTTTCAATGGTTTTGCATGAGGTATTTCCACCTCCGAAATTAGTGATCCTTAAATCTGCACCCAAAAGATTGGAACGGTATAAAAAAAGAGCAATTTCATCTCCTTTTAGCTTTGCCGCTTTTTTTTGATCCCAGAGATAGTTTACGTATTTATATTTTATCATAATCGGATTATCAATTGTGGGGTAATTTTTGAGACGGAGTTATACGGATTAAGCAAGATTCTCACGGAGTTTTTATTACCTATTTTAAACTATAAAAAATAAAACGAAAAAATAGGAATAAAAAAAACCTTCCGGAAATAAATCCGGAAGGTTTTTTATTTTAAAACGAAAGAAAATTATCGTTGGATAATAAATCGTTCCGTTCTAGTTCCTTCATCAGTAATGAAGTTTATAAAGTATACACCAACAGCATAATTAGATACATTGATTTGGAATGTTTCATTTAAAACATTACCGTGTAATTCTTTGTGTACTAATTTACCAGCAGCATCCATAATCTGAATGTTTACCTTGTTCTGTGTATTTAATAATTCTACATTTAAGTTTACAAAATCAGATGCAGGATTAGGAGAAACCTGAATAATATTTGCTTCATCCAATTCATTAACAGATACTGGAGGAGGTACTGAACCAATATGTAATCTTACCGCAGGAACAACTGTTCCGTTAAAACCAGCTGCAGAATACGTTTCAGTAGTTAAATCACCATTAATACCTAGTAATTCCGCTGGACGGTATGGTTTGTCCGGGAAGTCAAGTGAATTCGTTCTGAACGTTTGTGCAGCGTAATCCCATGGCTCAGCAGCTAATAAAGAAAGATCTTCTTCAGTACTCGTTACATACTCTACCATTAAGGCATAACCTTGGTCAGAATTAAGACCTGCTGCTCCCGGTAAATCAGTTACTTCAATACCATTGGATGGATCAGGATTTAAAGGAATAGTAAGTAATGAATCACTTGGCTCAAAACCTGTGACTTCATAGAAAGCAGATGCAACTACTGTACGTTCTGCAGGATCCATGTCTCCAACAGTTCCATTATCAGGATCATCGGTCCATTCGTATAAGTTAATTGTTATAATGTCACCAATTCTATCAGGTGCATTACCAATTCCAAAGGAAGCGGCTGCTGCGTAGTATCGATTGTTTACATCAAGAGCATCACTACCATTAACAATATGGAAGTGATTTCCATATGCCCAGCTATGAGGTTCGCCTTCACCTTCCCAGTTAGCAGCAGCTGGCTGCACTGTACGTGTCACACCTTGTTCTTTTGCAAAAACGGTATCCGTAGTCATGAAGGAAAAAGAACGTGAATTATCACTAGGATCGAATTCAGTACTATCTGAAGAAATTGTGTAAACTCCAGTATAAGTTGTAAGACTACCATCTGGAAGGAAACAACCAGGCATTCCTTGATTCTCATAAAGTGAATCAGGCTCAGTTATTCCATAATTTAAATCATCGGTAAATACAGTTGCGTTTGTTGTATTATCCGTGATAGTCATGTTTAAAGTAGTATTGATCTGCTGTGCAGCTCCAATGTTTGCTATATCTGCAAGGAAACCAAATTCTTCTACCTGGCTAGTAGGCCACATTGCATTAGGTGCAATTGCATAGAAGTTTTCCATCACAACCAGATTATTATTTTCTGGCTCAATGATTTGAATATCATCCACAATCCAGTAGTAGAAATCTCCGTTGAAGATAAACTTAATTCTTACTAGAGGTTCTCCTGCTAATTGAGGAATGAAAATACGCTGCTCATCTGGAATCGGAGATAAGGCATTCGGTTCAAGATTTTCAGATATTTCAATATTTGGAGACCAAGAAGCTCCGTCATCAATACTCCAAGCCAAAAATGCATTTCCATTTAAAGGTGCATAAGACTGAAAGAATTTAACGGATGTAGCCGTAGCTGTACTTAAATTAATTGTTGGTGAAATTAACTCACCTTCTAATACTGGATATGGAGGTCCTGGAGGAGCTACTCCACCTGGAGTGTTTGTTGAATCTGCATCAAAAACCATCGCTCCATTAAAAGCAGTAGGTGAAGAAATAGTACCTGATCGGAATGATCCATTTGAAGAAGCATTAGCTTTATATGCCCATGTTCCAGAATCACCAGTGACTTGTTGCATCCAACCATTCATGCCACCATCAAAAGTTCCGCCATCCCAAAGAACAACATCAGTAGAAGGAGCATCCCAGTAAGAGCAAATTCGGAAAGTACCAGAGTTATCTGTAGGAGATACTCCTGACCATACTCTAACACTATAAAGTGTATTCGGTTGAAGGTTTCCAGCATAGATGTATAATTCATCTAAAGTACCACCTCCATCAGAAAAACAAGCTAGTGGTGTAGCGCCTGCGCCACATCCTTCATAAATTGCCATACCAACAGCAGGAACATCCGTACCGGCTGTACCAAATTGAGTTTTTACAACTAAAGCACCAGCATCAATTGTTGCAGGTGTAGTAATCGAATACCAGACATCATCGCTAAACCACGAACCCGAGCAAACAGAAGCAGGAGCTGTAGAAGCAGTTCCGTCTACTGTTGTTCCTTCTGTAGTCGTGCAATTATCTGCATCAGCTCCAATTGTAAGTGCTACCGCATTAGCGCAGTCATCATTGGCTGGCTGAGCATAAACATTTACAGAAAGAAAAAGAAACAAGAAGCTGGCAAGAACAGAGACAGCCCATTTTGTAAAACTTACCTTCATAATTTTATTGTTTTGATTTAAATAATAAGGATTTGCAATTTAAAGGGAGTGCATTTTTGTTTAATAAATAGGAATTCAGAATTATCTATATCCCTGATAGTCACTGCCATACACTCTTTCATGGCGCATCCCAGAGGAAAATATGTCATAAAACTACTAAAAAAGAAGCTTAAATATTCAATTTGAAAGACATTATCTTTGAAGTTGTTTAGTAACGGACAGAACTTTTTTTCTCAACTTTTACCCTTGATTTCTAACATAGAAAAAAAATGAAGGAATTATTGCCTTTTTATGGCATTAAAAATGAGTAATGGAATGCATATTTGACTGTTTTATAGACAAACAACTTAATCACTTGTAATGAGGTTGAAGATTGAAAAAAAATATGGTTTTGTAAGTTGTATGCTTGTTTACACATAACCACATAACCATATTGTTCCTGTTGTAAAATTATTACACTTGATTCAATACTAACAACATAGCATTGTTATCCTTGACTTAATTGGATATCATATTTACTAGTACAGTTTTGGTTTCATTTTCTGCTACTATCTCGAGAAAATAAATTCCTGAAACAATTTTTTCTATTTGTATGCTATTTCCGTTCACGTCTTGTTTTAGTATAGTCTTTCCATGCATGTTTTTTAAGGTAATAAAATCTACTTGGTTTGAGAAATTCAATAAGCCATTAGATGGGTTTGGAAAGACTATGATAGAGGCTAGCTCATTAGAAAAGGAAAGTGTGATAACTTCGCTATATGTAAAAGTACCATTGAGGTCTATTTGTTTTAATCGATAATAATTCACCCCTTTTAAAGGCTGAGTATGTCTAAAAAAGTAGTGTTCTTTATCGGTTGAATTTACAAGTCCCTGAACAAAACCAATAGTATTCCATTCTAGCCGATCATCCGCATGTTCTATTTCCCAGCCATCGTTATTCGTTTCAGATGATGTGGTCCAATTAAGAAGAACTTGATTCTGTTTAATTTCGCCATCAAATGTGAAAAGTTCAACTGGCAAAGGAGCAATGACTTCCAAGATTATACTATTAGAAAGAATACTAACTTCCCAGGTAAATCCAGCAGGTAAACTCAAAGAAGAAAAATCACCGTTGGTTATTCCGGTAGCAATGGTCCATGAATCGCCTGCATCAGGAACAAAGCCATTTAAAAGAATCACTTCCAATGTTCCATTAATGTCTATATTTCCATCGATGCCACCTGCGCTTTCAACTAGAACTTGATCATGTCCTCCTGAAACTCCAGGTCCGGAATTTCCTTCTAACTCAATTTTAAGTGTCCCCGCGGATCCTAAGTTAAGGTTAGATCTAAAGCTGATAATGCCAGTTGAAAATCCAGGAGAGATAATTCCTTCATTTTGATAATCTATTACATTTATTGACCCTGATCCGTTTAATTCGCCTTCAAAAGTATGTGTAACACCTTCAATTTCTAGAACGATAAAACTAGCGTGGTTGCTAAAGGTTCCACTGGAAGAATTAGTAAAACTACCTCCTTGTGTTGAAAAGTTATGCTCAGCAATCCATTCTCCATGATTGGTAAAACTTCCTAGATTGTCAACGGTACCATGACTCAATATAAAACCATTATTGATTAAGGTACCATTTCCAAAACATCCAAAAGTATTAAAGGTGATAAAGTCTCCGTTGTTAATAAACTTTCCGGAAATTTGAAGGAGGGTGCCAAACGGTAAAGTACATTCTGAACCTGCGCTGATTATTGCTGTATGTTCTTCGCCAATCGAACCACCAGGGTAAGAAGGAGTCCATAAGCTCGCATCGGCATAGTCACCTGTTCCAGTGAATGTAAATTCGGTGCAAAATGCAGAAAAGGAAAATAAAAATAAGATAAAAGGAAGACATGTTTTTTTAGAAAAATTATTGGTTGCCATAGCTGAACTATTTAGATTAGAAAATCATTTGAAATAGAAATGGCAGGAATGATCCCAATAATTTATATCACAATATAATAGTTTATTTTTTATTATAAAACAAAAGCACAATTTCATAATTGAAATTGTGCTTTTATCTTTGTAGGATTTTTTCCTTTTAGGATACGCCCAGAATGAAAAAAGTACCGATCAGTTTATATGGAGCCATTCCTTCAGGAATGGGTTCTTCAGGTGTAAATTTTTGTCGGATTAATCGATAGACCCCTTTATAAGATTGGCCATTCGCATCATAGGTCCCTTGTTTGTCTCCGATCGAATCATTAACACAGAAAATTAATAAAAAGCCAGCTCTTCCATATTTTGGTCGTTCCAAAAATGCAGCAGCCTGAATAGCATTATTCATTCCCAAAGGTCGGATCGGATCTACAAAGACTTTTGAACTGGTATGTTCGTAATTCTTTGGTCTTTTGACTCCTTTCCCTTTTTTGGTGTCAGCATTCCCTTTTGGCTGAACTTCACTCTTTTTACCTTCATCTGTACCGTCTGTTACGATGATAGTAAATTTCTCTTGTTCAACAGGTTCAAATTGAGCGTTAATGATAAAAGGAAAGCATAGTAGTGTGATTACAGCGAAAAAGTTTCTCATAAAATTGGATTTTTTTGATAAACGGCAAAAACTAAGCTAAAAGTATAAAAATGTTCCTGATTTGAAAAAAAACGAGCCAATGACTTCGTTTTATTGAA
>CAYXQH010000351.1:0-6726 GCA_964467425.1 uncultured Saprospiraceae bacterium | reverse complement strand
GAAAAGGATTTATAGAAAGAATTGAAATTCTATGCAACATAATTCACCGCATTTTCGTAGCCTATTATGGAATAACCCCTCTCATATCAATATACAAACCTCCAAAAAACCAAATATTGGTAAAATTCTTATAAAAAAGAAAACTCCACTTAAAATTTAATACGATGTGACTATAAAATCAACCATCGTCTCAATTCACATATGCATTTATTTTTACATGTGTTTTAGATAAACAATCACTTTTTTTCAAAAAAATCTATTACAATTTTTCACAAAACAAATAAAAATGGCAATAAAAACAATGACCACTAACCTGATGGAATTAGTAAAGGGTAAATTATCCGATACAGTTATGAGTCAGGCAGCAAACCTTATTGGAGAAAGCAAATCCAATACAAGTTCTGCAATAAGTTCTTTTCTTCCGACTATCCTTGGAAGTATCGTCCACAAAGGATCTACTGAAAAAGGCGCTGCAGGCATCATGGATATGATCAACAATGATAAACACGATGGAAGTATTTTTGACAACCTAGGTGATTTAATGGGCGGCGGTGAAGCCAGCACTAACTTTATGAAGAGCGGAAGTTCTATGATTTCTTCTATCCTGGGTAACAATCAAAGCACGGTGCTTGGCAAATTATCTAATCTAACAGGAATGAGTAAAAATTCCAGCTCTTCTATCATGAGTCTTCTAGCACCTATGGTGATGGGGATGATTGGAAAAGTTGTAAAATCTGAAGGGATGAATGTTTCGAGCTTGATGCATTTATTAAAAAGCCAACGTTCTTTCCTAACGGATGCTATGCCATCTGGAATTGGAAACATGTTTGGTTTGACTAACACCACAACGTCTACGAAAACAACCACAGCAACTCCAGTCTCCAACACAACAGAAGAAACTTCTGGAGGAGGATGGTGGAAATGGTTAGTTGGAGCAGTACTGATTGGAGGATTAGTTTGGTTTTTCACTTCTAAAACTGGAACTACTGAAAATGCCAGTACGATGTCTACGACTACTGAAAATGTAGGCACAACTTCATCAGATAACACCATGGGTACAGCAAATACGAATACAAGTACTACTGCTACTACTACAAGTAGTTCTACAAATACAGCTGGTGCAGCGACTGCAAGTACTGCGACAACAAGCAGCGGGATGTATTCAATTGATGCGAATGGTAACATCTTAGATGCTAATGGCAATATCTTTAAGAATGCAAATGAGATAAAATATGATAATGCAGGAAATATTATGGATATGTCCGGCAACATTTTGGTGAAAGCTGGTGGCTATGTGAAAGGCGCGGCTGCAGGAGCAGCATCAACAGCAACTGATATGGCAGGCGATGCTTCAAACCTGGTTGCTTATAAACTGGACACTAATGGAAATTTGGTAGATGAAGCAGGTACAATATTTATGAAAGCGGGAGAATTCGATACAGATGCAGAAGGCTACTATGTGGATAAAAAAGGAAATCGAATTGGACGAATGTTAGGAAAAGTAGGCAAAGCAATTGCTAAAGCGGCAGGTGCAACAGCAGACGCTTTTAAAAATACCTTCTCTGGTTTGTTTAAGAAAAAGAAATCTGGAGAAAGCGTTTCTACTTATGCGCTCTCTGATATAGAATTCGATCCAAAATCTCATAAAATTTCTAACTTTTCTAAAGAAGAAGTTGAAGGCTTGGCAGCAGCTTTAAAAGCGAATCCAGAAGCAAAAATTCAAGTTCAGTCTTTTACTAATGACGGTGGAAATAAAATGAAAAATAAAACGATTTCCAGTATGCGTGCAGAATTAGTGACGCAAATGCTTACTACATTAGGTGTAGACAAAGGGCAGATTTCTTCTAAAGGAATGAGCACAAAAGATGATGCGAAAGCAGCGAAGAATGCTATTGAAATTTTAGTAGATTAGAATAGTTTAGATTTAAAAAAAAGCCTTTTTGCTATGCCTGCAAAAAGGCTTTTTTTATTTATTAACTCTTTCAAGTTTGACAACAGGTCTATCATTTATTTTATATTGAATATTTTTACGTCCAGTTTTATACCACATTTTTACAATAGCTTGATTGGCAAAATAGCCCATGCATCTTTTTTGTTTAAAATCTCGAACACCAAGTCCTTTTATATCTAAGATATTTACAGCTATTTCTTGAGCACCAAATGAATTTATCTTTAGCAATTTTGGTTTTGATTCTTTTTGAATTCTAAAAAAAGCACTTCCACTAGTATTCGTAATTCCTGATTCAAGCAGCACTCCATCTCCATTTTCAATAGTTAACGTTGATCCCATAAATGGTAGAAGAATTTCACTTTTTATATCTACCTGCACATCAAAATACGTAGCAAATTCTTCAACCTTTATCAAACACAAAAGAAAGTCGTTATTGGTAAAATGCAACTCAATCGTATCTTTATTTATCCGATAGGTTCCACTACCCTTTCCATTCAAATCATTACAAATAATATTTCCATGCTCATCTTCGCTCCTGG
This sequence comes from uncultured Saprospiraceae bacterium, assembly GCA_964467425.1. Taxonomy (GTDB): domain Bacteria; phylum Bacteroidota; class Bacteroidia; order Chitinophagales; family Saprospiraceae; genus JAHDHW01. The sequence goes on along the minus strand of CAYXQH010000351.1, from coordinate 4,236 downwards.
AATAACTATCTGTCCATTCATTTAAATAAAAAGCACCATCGTCCTTAAATGTTAATTCTTTACCAGCAAACTGAATCTTATCAGGATTTGCATTACTGTATTTTCCAATAATCGAAGTGGACTTACAAGCACTAAAAACTATAAAAAAGCTCATAAGTGCTATTTGCAGAAAATTATCGCTTACTCTAAACATAATCAAAAGTTAATCTGTAAAAATCGGTAAATATCCTTGAATGCCCAAAAACTAGAATATCTACATAATTTAATATAGGTGTGCATTTTGTTATATAGTGACGAAAAATAATACATTCGTCAAAAGGGGCATATAAAGGTATTAAGCACCTTTATTTACCTTATTTTATAAGTATTTTTAAACAAAACAAAAATCATAATGGTAAAATTAAATGAAAAGCTGTTCGCAAGTGTAAAAAAATCTTTGTGGATGGTTCCGATGTTTTTATTTGGAGCAATAATTTGTTTTTCTACTTCCTGCTCTAGTGATTCTTCTTCCAATAGTGGGAATGCTTCCCAAAGCACAGATTCAGGTACTTCATCCACCATTTCAGGCACAACAGAAAGTGGTGATTCAAATGCAAGTGCTTCAAGCACTTCCTTTTCTTTTAACGAGAATGGTGACCTTCTTGATGCTAATGGTAATATTATTAAAAGTGCTAAGGATCTTGCCCTTGATGCAAATGGTAATATAACAGATGCTCAAGGAAATATTCTTGCTAAAAAAGGAAATTTTAGAGGTGCTGCAGCTTCGCTTCCAAAACTAGATGCCTCTGTTGTTTCTAATGCTGCTTCTGACATGGCTAATAAAGCAAAAGATGCTATGAGTGATTTGGCAGTTTATCATGTCGATGAAGCATCAGGAAATCTTGTTGATGAAGCAGGTAAAGTGATACTAGAGAAAGGAGCATTCGAGCAAGATGATGAAGGTTATTTTGTAGATAAGAAATCAGGAAAGAGAATTGGAAGATTCCTTAAGAAAGTCGGTAAGGCAATTGCGAAAGCTGCCGGAGCAACTGCAGATGCTTTAAAGAATACGTTCTCTGGTTTATTCAAGAAAAAGAAATCAGGTGAAGAAGTAGAACCTTATACCTTGAATGATATGGAATTTAATACTGATCCAAAAGCTACCAACTTAATTACTAAGTTTTCTGTAGCTGAAATACAAGGCTTAGCAAATGCGTTGAAAGATGATAAAGATGCAAAGATTGAAGTACGAGCATATACAAATGATGGGAATAATAAAGTTTTATCTAAATCAAGAGCAAAGCTGATCACGCAACAATTAGTTACACTAGGAGTGGATGCTAAACAAATTTCTGCTAAAGGCTTGGGAAATACGGACGCTAAAAAAGCTGCTAACAATATTATCGAAATTGCAGTGAACTAAATAAGAAGAAATTAATATACATCAAGTTAGAAAAAAGTCTCTGAAGCGATTCAGGGGCTTTTTTTTATTTAAAAAATCCAAATCCAGATTTCAATCGTATGTATCCTGAATAGTATTTTTTAATCAAAAAATTAAAGCATGCGATTATTAGCCATTGTATTGACATTCTCTATATTCAGCATTTCTGTAAATGCTCAATCTGTTTCTTTTAAACTTAGAAATACTACCTTAAAATCAATTCCGCTGAAAATCCCGGGCGTTATGAATCCAAATCTTTCTCCTAACTCCAGCAGTGGGGTTACTTTGAAAATTGGACAGGAAATATTTTTCAAGCATAGAGGAAAGAAATACTTACTCTTAAAAGTCACGAAAGATTTGGAAGGCAAGAAGGTGTTTGTCAACAAAGTCATTAAAAAACGAAAAGAAGAATTAAAACTTTAGACTATTTTAGTTCTTTTTTTAACCACTCGTAGGTTTTTCGAAATCTACGAGCTTTTTATAAACGAAATGCAAAACTTGAGCTTTAAATGTTTTCTATTCATAATGCTCACATCACTCATCTATTTTAAAAGCCTCGTCAAACTCATATCGAATAGAAATGAGTTTGACGAAGTTAGTTGAAATTACAAGTTAATTTTGCAGAGATATACCCAAGCCTGGGAATAAGGTCGCAGTATAATCACCACAACTCGTACCACAATTTACATCTTCAGAAAAGTCGTAATTTGAGCAAGGTATTCCAATGTGAAAATCGCAATTAATATTCGCTTGTGAAGTTCCATAAGCACCTCTGGACCGAATAATAACTTGCCCTGCTGGTACGCCTATTAATTGTTGTGTGAAAGGTAAGACAACTAAAGTAACCATATCTGTTGCATCACAATTAGCGAATCCATATTCTACTTGAACAAAGAAAGTACATGCAGTACTATTTCTAACAACTTGATTCTGGCTAATAGCTGCAGACGTAGCAGTCATAAACGCAATTAAAAACAATAATTTTTTCATAACGAAATAATTTGTGGACTATAGGTAGTCCCGGTGAGAAAATAATCTTAAAATAATTGCTTCATCAGAATAGATAAATACAAAAGAGGAGCCCTTAAGGCCATTAGAAAAAAGGCTAGATTCTGGCAATCCAGTAAATGATCAAACCATTACTACTTAGTATTATTACAGGGCAGTCCTTGAGTTCTTAAGAAATTTTTATTTTAATTACTTTGCAGAAAGTACAAGATCGAAAAGAAGAGAATTATATCTATACCCAATATAGTTTATTTTAAATTAAAAAAGATAAAAAGATGTATTATTCTTTATTTTAATCTATAAAAGGCTTTAATTTCATTTAAAACGGATAGAATACATGCAAAAGAACGAAATGAATTTACTTTTATTAAATCTATTTCAAGATCCTACCCTGTTTTTATAAACGAAAATATCGGTCCATCCAATTCAGGTTTATCACTAAGAATTAGTTTTCCATTTTCAAATCGATAATCATAGGTTTGATTGTCAATCGTGATTTTAGCATTATTAATTTGATACTCGTAAGTCCCTGACTTTAAAATAAAAGGATATTTATCTTCAATGGAATTTTCAACAAGTAGTTTCTGACCAGATTGAAAGGTCCAAATAATTTCATCTTTTTTGATGTCTGGTAGTTCAGGTAGAAATGCAGTATACGAGTCCATATACCATTTCCCTTGCAATTCATCACTCCTGGAATGTACTTTTGGACAGGCAAAAAACACAAGGGAGAAACATAGCAGCAACATTACTTGTTTTATCATGACCTATATTTTAAATACTCATTCTATAGATGTGTCCTGGAAGGCCATTAATCACTTTATCCGTAAAAAACGACAAGCCACACTTTTCTAATATCTTTTTCGAAGAAATATTTTCCGGATCGATAATACCAATTAAATACTTTGTATCAGGAATTTGTTTTCCGTAATCCACCATCTTCATAGACATCTCAGTCCCTAATTTTTTGCCCCAAAACTTTGGCAGTAGTGCATAGCCAATTTCAATTTCCTGACTGGTATAGCGGGTCGCTTTTGCCAAACCACAAAACACCTTTGTTATTTTGTCCCGCACTATAAAAACGCCCGGTAGTTCATCACCTTTATTTAAGGCTAAGATTTTTTCAAATCGCTCTTTTGTTTCGACTTCCGTCAAAGCTCTCTCTGTAATATATCTCATGACAGTAGCATCAGATGATAATTGATGGTAAAATCGATAATCCTCTAAAATAAATTTTGAATACTGCAATCTTTCTGAAAAAAACAAATCTTGGGAATTTTGGGGTAGAATAATTTTCTATATCTGTCAACTTTAAGCGTCAAGAATTTTATCCTCTCCATAAGGAAGTGGAGGCAACTCTTTTCGTGGTCTAATTTCTACAAAGAAATAAACAATCATACCAATCACCTGAGCAAAAAGAATCACTAAAGTCCAGATCAATTTATTATTTCCTGTATCATTTTTAAATTTTGGATTGAGGCTAAAGATATCAATCAAATAATAAATCATCATTCCAAAGGTAGATAGAACCATGATTATCGCTGGAATAAAAAGTCCGCCCATTATTCCAAACATTTCATCTGGACCGTTAGGAGGGCTATTTCTCATCATATCTTCCATCCCAAAAAAGAATGAAAAGAAAGAAAATAAGTACCATATGAATGATATTATGGGTAAGAATGTAAAAAAACCAATAATTGCTTTTTTAGTAGAGGACATAAATTTAGTTTTAGTTTGTATGAATTATTATAAGGATTAAACCTATCAAGGCAGGACCCCCTCCGCCATCTCCAATGGCATAGTGTGCA
>CAYXQH010000350.1:0-6738 GCA_964467425.1 uncultured Saprospiraceae bacterium | reverse complement strand
AGAAAAGTCATAGTTTTTAAGACAAAATTTAAATTATCATATATTTTAAATGTCACAATTGGTCTGAAGTGGTGGTTTTGTTAAAAAGAGCGTTTGAATTATTTTTTAAAAATAAAAATTGAAGAAAAAAGTGGCTGTATAGAGTGAATTAGAAAATATATTTTGTCATATATTATTTAAATAATTGTTGAATTTGCTGACTTTAAGTTATTTGCATTACTTCAACCCTGTCACAAAAAAAGAATGAAAAGCATTGTTTCTTAGTCCTTAAACTTGTGTTGTATTGTATCTGCTTGTATATTTGAATCTCAATCAACAAACGAATCTTCTCCAGACTCGTTTTTACTTTCCCTCCTAATAATTTAACAAAGAAATATTCTCCCATTCCCCTGTATTAACAATTGGTTATAAAAAGAGGATTCCCCCACCTTAGGAAACGAATCCCGGAATATGAATCTATTTACCAAGTCTTACTTTTTGACACTTTTATGTCTAGCCATTTCTTTTTCTTCTTTCAGCGCTAATATTACTATTCTAGAAAGCCAGTCGGTGCACCCACTTCATAAAATGGATAACAATTGGGAGAGCATTGCAACGAGTATGGGACATACTCCAACTATTGTTGATCAAACGTTTCTTGATGATTTTTCAAATCTTTCAGGAACCGATATTTTGATTCTATCTTCTGGATTAGTGGAAATTCCAGACAGCCGAAAATCAATCATTTTACAATTTGTTCAGGCAGGAGGGAATGTATATATACAGTCGGAGTATCAAACTGACTTGCCAGGAAACGCAACATTCAAATATATAGCAGATAATTTAGGAAATACATTTAATTGGTTAGATGAAGTTACTGGTAATCTTTCACCTATGGAAGTAGTAGGGGAGCTTTCTGAAAATTTAGAGGAAGGAAACAACATAGGATACTACTGGTACGGTACTTCAGGATCTGGCGATGCTAACTTTATTCCTTTTTTAAAACATAATGATAAAGACTGGGGGTTCATTTTTTGTTCTTCCGATATGACTTTAGGGAAAGTAATTACGACAAGTGATCAGGATTGGGTTCGTACTTCAAATAAAAACAGTTTGATGGTAAATATTATTTCTTATTTAGCCAACAATACTGCGAATAATGCTTTACCTACTGTTGCAATACAATCAACAAATGATCCATGTGATAATTCATTTACTTTTAGTGCAACGATTCAAAATAATCTAGCTGGTCTTTTAGTAGAATGGCTAATAAATGGCCAAATCGTTGCTAACGAAAATGCGCTTTCATTTTCTTCCAATAGCTTAATCGATGGCGATGTAGTAGAGTGCAAAATTTCAATGTCGAATGCATGTGCTAACTACGATCACGTCTCTAACCCAATTTTAATTGCTCCGATTTTTCCAACTGAAGCTCCGGAGATTTCAATTAGCATTGATAATGTTTCTATCTGTGAAGGGCAAATTGCAGCTTTTGCTGCTACGCCTTCGCAAATAGACAATGCTTCGAATATCTCTTATCAATGGTTGGTAAATGGTAGCCTTGCTGCAGGAGCAACTACATTAAATTTTTCACCAGACTTTTTAAATGATCAGGATTTGATAGCTTGTCAAATCACTTACGATGACGATTGTAATACAGGAGCTGTGGTTACTTCAAATGAAGTAAGCGTTTCAGTTGCTCCTAGTTTAAGTCCTACCGTATCAATCGATGCTGATGTTATTGAAATCTGTGAAGGTGAAACAATTACTTTTACAGCCAACGGGACTGATTTAGGAGCTGATCCGGTTTATCAATGGCAAATAAATGGTGTAAATACTGGCGACAATAATCCAGTATTTACGTCATCAATACTAACAAACGGACAAAACGTAAACTGCCTTATATTTATTCAGGATTTGTGCTCAACAACTAACGAAGCAAATTCAAATACTATTTCAATTACTGTGAACGAAATAGTTAATCCAGGTATCGAAATCACATCGAGCACAAACCAAATTTGTAACGGGGAAGAGGTTTCTTTCACGGCTACAGCAAGTGATTTTGGTACTAATCCCACTTATCAGTGGCAAGTCGATGGTCTTAATGTCGGAATGAACCAGCCAAATTTCTCAACTACAACATTACAAGATGGACAGCAAATTACTTGTATTCTTTCTGTTGTTGAGTCTTGCGCAGCTAGTGCTGCAGTTACTTCCGCACCAATTTCAATTTCTGTTTCTCAGGGTGAAATTCCGACATTAAACATCGAATCGAATGCTAGCTTAGTTTGTACAGGAGAATCTATCTCTTTTACAGCAGCAGGAAATAATCATGGTCAAAACCCAGTGTACGAGTGGTTTGTCAATGGTGTTTCTTCTGGAATTAATACCATGACTTTTACACTTGATAATATCAATTCAATCAATGAAGTTTCTTGTATAGTAACAAATCCGGATGCATGTCCAATCAATGATACAGCAACATCTAACAGTCTGACTGTTGGTAATTCTTCTGTTTCTCTCGAAGCACTTGAATTAATAGATGAGGCTTGTAGCGCTACAGATGGGGCAATTGAAGTGACGACCAATGGTGGACAACTTCCTTTTTCTTTTGCCTGGTCGAACGGAGCTACTACTGCTTCTGCAAGTAATTTAGCAGCAGGAACGTATACCGTAACCGCGACAGATGCTAATGGATGTTCTGCGATTTCTTCCTTCGAAATTAATAATGTTGAAGCACCTCAAATTAATGAAGTTCTTCTTTCAGCTTTGGATTGTTCAGGAGAGAATGGTGGAGCTGAAGTGATTTTGGAAAACCCATCTGCAGGTACTTCTTTTGCCTGGTTTAATGCAGAAGGTGATGTGATCGGAAATACGTCTAAATTAGAAGATTTATTGCCAGGAACCTACGAAATCGCTGTCACAAATGAGCATGGTTGTGAGGTGTTTGAAAGCCTTACAATTGAGGAAGTTTCAGCACTTGCTGTTGTCGTAGATGAGGATTTAAGATTGAATTTAGGAAGCACAGTAAACTTAGATGCAGTTGTAAATACTTCTGCAAATGTTACTTATGAATGGTTTCCTGCTGAAGGACTTAGTTGCACGGATTGTCCTAATCCTAGAGCTAATCCAACTAGCAGCACAAAGTACACGGTTATAGTTACAAATGAGCAAGGATGTACTGCATCTGACGAGGTGTTGATTCACCTGATTCCAAATGATCAAATTTTTATTCCTAATGCTTTTAGTCCGAATGGTGATGGTGTAAATGATTTTTTTACTGCTTTCGCGGGTACTAACGTAGCTCAGATTAAAACGCTAAAAGTTTTTGACCGATGGGGTGCAGAAGTCTTTAGTAATAAGGATTTTAGCGCGAATATAGAGACGGAAGGTTGGAATGGAACGTACAAGGGAAAGGTGATGAATGGTGGTGTTTATGTGTATTTCGTAGAGGTCGAATACATAGATGGGTCTGTCAAGATTAAAAAGGGAGATTTAAGTATTACTCAGTAAATTTTTCTTTTCTAAGATATTTCTTTTTTCTGGAAGGGGCTTCCCTTCAAACCAATTGTTAAATTATATTGAATGGTTCGTTCGTCCTGAACGAGCCATTTTTGTTTTGGTGGCTCATACACCTTAATTGGATAAGGTAGTAGAGTAATACTGTTATTATATTTTGCTTGTATTTTCATTTTCTTTTGTGATTCTTAATTTATTTTTTTGATTTTGACTGCTGGGAGGGATAATTGCGCAGACATTTATATAAGGGCAAGTTCCATGCCAAAAACGTGTCACAAAAGAAGGGTCTATAAAAATATTTTTTAACTCGCTTTTTAGTGATATGGAGTATAAAAATTGCAAAGGACGAATCCCTCAACGGAATTCGCCCTTTGATTATATTTTAGAAAATATAGGCTTGGAAAAAGAAGCGTTCTTTACCAAGACATATCATCCTCAGATTCAACTGAAGGCGATTCATTTTTTGGAACTTCATCAGTAATCTCTTCTACAGCATCAGTGGTCTCTGTAGTGGTTGTCTCTGCAGTTTCACTTGATACATTCTCGCCAGCTGCTTCTGCCGCTGCCGCCTCAGCTGCTTCTGCTGCACGCTTTGCTTCCCACTCTTCGTGACGACGCGTATACTCGTCATAATCATAGTCAGGCATTAACTCAGTTTTGATATGATTTAATGTTTCTTCCAGACCTGACATAAACCGATTGAAATCTTCTTTGTACAAAAAGATCTTGTGTCGTTCATAACCATCACTGTTAAATTTCTTCGTGCTTTCTGTTAAAGTGAGATAGTAATCTTCTCCTTTTGTTTGGCGTACATCAAAGAAATAAGTTCTTCTTTTTCCTGCACGTACCTTTTTTGAAAACACACTCTCGAATCTTCTTTGGTTTCTCTCGTTATCCACGATGTTTGAATTTTGTTGAAAAAAAAGTAAAATATCCTAAACAAATTTAATTATTTGCTTCTAATTACAAAAAGATTAGACAATTTATTATGAATGCGGTTAATTTGACTTTTAAAGATAGAATGTAGAAAGAGATTATATTTTAATAATTTAAATATATAAGTAGCGTGTTTTTTCGGCTATTATAGCTTGATTGCGCTAATTGTCAGAAATGGTAATTTTTACAATAAGCTAGAAAAGAATCCGGTATTAGATTTTAGAGGATAATTTAAATATTGCTTTTAATTGGAGATTTTAGACCTTGAAAGGAGATGTTTAGAAGAATTTTATACCCAATTTTGTTCTTGTGAAGTAGTTCATTTGTATAATTAAGAAGCCCTTTTTTCATCTTCCAAACGTTGTTGTTCAAACATATCATAATAAAAACCCTTATTCTTAATAAGCTCTTCATGCGTTCCACTTTCTGCAATATGTCCATCTTCTAAAACAATAATTTTATCAAAATTTAGCATCGAATAAATGCGGTGTGTAATAATAATTGTTGTTTTATCCGAAAGCGCATTGTCAAGATAACCAAGGATTTGTTGTTCCGTATTTGTATCTACTGCAGAAAGACAGTCATCGAGAATTACTATATCCGGTTTTTTTATCAAAGCCCTTGCAATCGATACGCGTTGCTTTTGACCACCAGAAAGCGTAACACCTCGTTCACCAACCATCGTCTTAAATCCTTCGGGCAAAGCAGCAATATCTTCGTAAACAGCTGCGTACTTTGTAAACTCTTCAATTTCTTCTTGAGTAGAATCATTTTTACCAAAAGAAACATTACCAGCGATCGTATCTGAAAAAAGAAAAACATCTTGCGGAACATAACCGACTCGATGTCGAAGATTATAGAGGTCGAGTTTTCGAATATCCGTTTGATCAATCTGAATACTACCTTCAGTGACATCATACATACGCACTAACAAATCGGCAATGGTTGTTTTTCCCGAACCAGTTTTTCCGATCACCGCCATTTTTTCTCCTTTTTTTAATTGGAAAGAAACATTGTCAATTGCTTTAATTCCAGTATCTGGATAAACAAAAGTGACTTTGTCAAAAGCTATTTCTCCGTTTAGAGGAATAGGGTTAGTGACCGGATTTTCAATAGCAGGTTTGGTATTTAAAAACTCATTAATTCTTTTTTGAGAAGCAGCAGCTTGTTGTATAATCGAAGCGATCCAGCCAATTGCGGTTACTGGCCAGGTCAACATGTTTACATAAATTACAAACTCTGCAATATTACCTGGAGTAATATTTCCTTTGGTCGCTTCTAATCCACCAATGTAGACGGTCAGTATGGTACTTGCTCCAATAAGTAATAGCATCAATGGAAAAAATAAAGCATTGATTTTAGCTAAACCCATTGATTTATCTTTGTATATATCGCTTTGTCCAGCAAAGAACTTAATCATAGGAATCTCCTGCACATAGGATTTAACCACACGGATTCCAGAGTATACTTCCTGAGACGTACTATTTAAAGTGGCTAATTGTATTTGAATTTCTTCACTTTTTTTATTGATTAAACTACTTACATAGTAAATAGAAATGGACAAAAAAGGAAGCGGCAATAAGCTATAAAAAGTCAATTGCGGGCTTACACTGATCATAGAATAGATGACCAGGACAAAAAGAGAGGTTAAATTGATACCATATAAAACAGCCGGTCCAAGGTACATTCTGACTTTAGACACATCTTCTGTAATACGAGACATCAGATCTCCTGTGTTATTTCTTTTGTAAAAGGATAAACTTAGTTTTTGATAGTGGTCGTATATCTCTTTACGCATATCGTATTCGATCAGCCTCGACATTACTATAATTGTTTGGCGCATAAAATACATGAATATGCCCATCAACAAAGCAAGAATTAAAACGAGTACACCAAAAAATAATAATGTTTTTCCTACTATCGCATACATCTCTGCTTGGTTCTCAAATCCATCCAGCGTTTTATACATTCCAATATTTTCAATCACTAAATCCAATGCCTGTCGAATCATTTGAGGTTGTAATACCCTGAAGTAATTAGAAAGGACGACAAAGACAATCCCCAGGAGAAATCTCCAGCGATAGCGATAGAAAAATTTATAGAGATAGGATAAATGCTTCACTAAATCGTTCTTGTTTATATTAAAAAACCAAAAGGTGGGTTTTTGTTCCGCGAAGGTAGTTAAAATTAGAATTTATGTGGTTATGGAAGACGAAACGATTTTAATGGCTTCTTTAAAAATAAGTTAATTAGATTTAGCATTTGTAGAATGCCTAAACTTTCGAACTTTTAGAACCCCTGACT
>CAYXQH010000349.1:0-6741 GCA_964467425.1 uncultured Saprospiraceae bacterium | reverse complement strand
AAATTGATTTATAAAAAACCTGACACCCCTCAGGATTAAGTTGCTACATCATTAAATGATTATTTGAAAATAGATGAATCCGAATTTAGATCCGACTGACGATAATTTTTTACCGGAAGAAAAGCAAATTGAAAAAGCTTTAAGACCTAAAGAGTTAGATGACTTTAGTGGTCAACCTAAGATTGTTGAAAATCTAAAAGTTTTTATTGCTGCAGCTAAACAACGAGAAGAAGCCCTCGATCATGTTTTATTGCATGGACCTCCAGGCTTGGGTAAAACCACACTTTCTCATATCATTTCAAACGAATTAGATACGAATTTAAAAATGACCTCTGGGCCGGTTCTAGAAAAACCAGGAGACTTGGCTGGGCTTTTAACTAATCTTGATGAAGGTGATGTTTTATTTATTGATGAAATTCACCGCCTCAACACTGTTGTTGAAGAGTATTTATACTCTGCGATGGAAGACTATAGGATTGATATTATGATTGATAGTGGTCCTAATGCTCGTAGTATACAGATTAGTTTGAATCCATTTACCTTAATCGGAGCGACAACCAGAATGGGGCTCTTGACTGCACCAATGCGGGCACGTTTTGGAATCAACTGCCATCTGGATTATTATGATACAAAAACGCTGGTTGGTATTGTAAAACGTTCTGCAAAAATCCTGGAAATCCCTACTCAAGATGCAGGTGCCCACGAAATTGCCCGCCGAAGTCGGGGTACGCCTCGTATCGCCAATGCATTGCTTCGCAGAATTCGTGATTTTGCACAAATCAAAGGCAATGGAACCATTGATGTTAGCATTGCCAAGTATGGTCTTGAAGCGCTGAATGTGGATGAAAGTGGTCTCGACGAAATGGATAATAAAATCCTTTCTACGATCATCAATAAATTTAAAGGAGGTCCTGTCGGTTTGACGACTATTGGAACAGCCGTAGCAGAAGAAGCCGGTACCATCGAAGAAGTACATGAGCCTTTTTTAATCATGGAAGGCTACATTCAGCGGACACCACGAGGTCGGGTAGCTACTGAAAAAGCCTATCAGCATCTTGGAATTGTCCCTCCTTCAAAAACAGGTTCTCTTTTTTAAAAAACATTGAATAGTTTTTTAGTAAAATGCCCTTCGGCTAATTGTAAATGTCAGGTCCAATTCTTTTCTCCTGATCTGTCCTTTCCCATCCAATTTTTTCGTGCTTTTTTCGTTTAAAAATCATATATTAAAGCTTAGGACTCTTAAAAAGCAATTGCTATGAAAATCCGTTTACTAACTATTACCACCTTATTCGCTTGCAATTTCCTTATTGCTCAACCCTTGGCTATTCCCAAAAAACAACATAACCATAATCATAACCACCTTCATCAACATGACCATGGTCATAACCATGGACATAATCATAACTATGATCATGACGTAAAGAATGGAGTTATAAAACCTTCCAACCATATTTCTTTCATTAAAAACTCCAATCAATGGGATAAACGGGTAAAATACAAAGCCCCGCTTGGAGGAATGAATTCTTTATACCTTGAACAAAAAGGCTTCACTTACACCTTTGCCAATGCAGCAGATGTTTCGAGAATCCATGAGATTTCTCATGATAAAGATGCTGTAATCCCTGTTGATATGCATACCTATAAGGTTCATTTTAAAAATGCCTTAGATGCACAATTTCAAGAACATGATAAACGGCGCGAATACTATAATTACTTTCTAGGGAATGATCCTGAAAAATGGGCTAGCAAAGTCCCACTATTCAATCAGGTTTCTTATCAAAATTTGTACAAGGGGATTGACCTAAAAGTGTATCAAAAGGAAGGTTTTTTGAAATACGATTTTATTTTAGCTCCTCATAGCGATCCTAAAGCTATTGAAATGGATTATGAAGGCGCAGATGCTATCGAAATTGACAATAGTAATTTATTGATTTATACTTCTGTTCAAAATGTAACAGAGCAAAAGCCATACGCTTACCAAATCATCAAAGGAAAAGAAATTGAAGTCCCTTGCGAGTATGAGATAAAAGGGAATGTTGTTTCCTTTGTTTTTCCGGAAGGTTATAATAAGAATCATGAATTGATCATTGACCCGACTGTTGTTGCGTCCACTTTATCCGGCATGAATGATAATTATAGTTTTGGTCATTGTGCAGCCTTTGATTCAGAAGGAAATATTTATGCTGGAGGTCGTGCTTTTGGATCTGGTTATATTACCACCCCTGGAGCTTTTCAAGTACAATACGGAAATGGAGAATCAGATATAGCGGTTACAAAATATAATCCAACAGGATCTGCTCAGATTTATGCCACTTATATTGGAGGAAGTCAAACAGATGCACCACATAGTATAATTACTGATTTTAATGGTCAACTGTATATTTTTGGCACCAGTAATAGCACCAACTATCCAGTTAGTACTAATGCGTTTCAACCTACTAATGGAGGTATTTTTGATATTGTCGTCACTAAATTGAATGCGGATGGTAGCGGATTAGTCGGTTCGACTTATGTTGGCGGTTCATTTGTTGATGGATTAAACCAATCATTAGTTAATGACAACTATGATGATCATTTCAGAGGAGAGATCGTACTGGATCAGCAAGGAAATGCTTATATCGCCTCCTGTACTATTTCTAATAACTTCCCGGTAACCTCCAATGCTTTTGATCAATCACATAATAGCTCAGGTATTCAAGGACAAGATGCTGTCGTATTCAAACTTAATAATGATTTATCGACGATGTTTTGGAGCACCTACTTAGGTGAAGATGATGACGATGCGGCATTTGGTTTACGAGTCGATGATTTTGGAAACACTTATGTCACTGGTTATGCCGGGGACAGTAGTTTCCCAACTACAACTGGAACAGTACAAGCTAATTGGGCAGGTGGCGAGGAAGAGGCCTTTGTCAGTATTATCAACCCTACTGGTAGCGGCTTAATTGCCAGTACATTTTGGGGCAGCGCTGGTGATGAACATAGCTTTTTCTTAGATATCGACGAGGATAACAATATTCATATTTACGGTCAAACAACTGGAAGTATGCCTATTACTCCAAACACTTATTTTACAGAAGTGGATAGCAAACTATTTTTGTCAGCATTCAGCAATGACCTGACCAGCGTTGTCTACAGCACCGTCTTTGGAAACGGCCCAAATAATGCTTCTATAGAAGATCTGATTCCAGTTGCTTTTATGGTCGACAAATGTAATAATATTTATTTCTCCGGTTATCAATACAATAATGGTCAAATAAATCTACCGACTTCTTCCGATGCTATATCCACTACACCAGGAACTTTTTATCTTGGAGTATTGGATCCTTTAGCTACGGGCTTACAATTTGGTACGTTCTACGGAGACGCTAATCATGTCGATGGTGGAACTAGTCGTTTTGATAAATCAGGTACGGTATACCAAGGCGTTTGCAGCTGTAATACTTCAGGAGAAATGAATACACTTCCTAATGCCTTTGCAACGAATCAATCACAGTTTTGCGATATTGGTGTTTTTAAAATTGATTTTGAAATCCCAACCGTAACAGCTGCCGGTGTTGCGATACCTACGACCAGTGGTTGTGCACCTTTTACTGTAGACTTTCAATATACTGGTCAGGATGCAACTGTATTTGAATGGCATTTTGATGATAATAATGCAATGGCTATTACTGAAGACGCAAATCATACTTTTACAGAACCTGGCACTTATGAAGTAATGCTTGTCGCTGCCAATCAATTAACTTGCAACTCAGTAGATACCTCCTTCTTGATTGTAGACGTGTTAGAATCTTCCAGCACACTTACCGAAAGTACGATATGTAACGCTGATGAAACTGTTTTCCTTGACGCATCCACCACCAACGCAACATATACCTGGCAGGATGGCTCAACAAATTCTACCTATAGTGCAAATGGAGAAGGCGTTTATTGGGTAGATGTAAGTTTATTAAACGGCGCTTGTACACGAAGAGATTCTTTTGTTTTAATTTTAAATAATTCTTTAAATCTGGATCTTGGTCCTGACTTTTCTGTTTGTGATGAATCGGTTTACACTATAGATGCATCCACGACAGGAGCTGTTTCCTTTGAATGGGATAATGGATCTAATGATTCGTACTTAGATATATTTGGTTCTGGAACTTATAGCGTCACCGTTTATGACAGTGATGCCTGTGCTATTTCTGACGAAATAAATATTACGTTTAGCACAACGCCGATCATTGATTTAGGTCCGGACACCTTACTTTGTGATTTATATACGGTCACATTAGACCCTGAAACCACCGGAGCTACCTACCTGTGGCAGGATGGTTCGACAGATAACACGTTTACGGTGACGGACCCAGGCACTTATTATGTAGACGTAGATGTGGATGGCTGTGTTGGAAGCGATACAGTAATGATTGATTATTTAGCGGAAGTCTTTTTAGATATTCAATATAATACGCTCGATTGCTTTGAGGATTGCGATGCTAATATTGATGTGTCCATCTCTGGTGGAAACGGACAGCTTAATTTTCTTTGGAACACCGGAGAAACCAATACGAGTTTGATTAATTTATGTGAGGGAGACTATACACTAACGGTAACCGATGATTTATGTAATTATGTTTTAACGACCATTGAGATTACCGAACCTTTGCCGTTAAATTATGAATATGCCGTTATCGATGTGGTTTGCCCAGGTGACGGAACCGGTGTAATTGAGATATTTAATCTTTCTGGCGGTACCCCACCCTATTTGTTTAGCTTGAATAATGGCCCCTTTAGTTCTGACTCCACGATAACTAATTTGGATGGCGGCTCCTACAATTTTGTATTGAGTGATGCGAATGGATGTACAATGGAAGAAACCATTAGTATTTATGAACCTCCAGCAATTACAGTAAGCGCCGGACCTGATCATACAATAGAGCTTGGTGAAGGTGTCGAGATTGACGGCTTGGTTTTCCCAATCGCCAATCAAAGTGTAGTTTGGTCCCCTTCAGATAGTCTAAGCTGTATCACTTGCCTGGAGCCATGGGCAAATCCAACTAGTACAATGACCTATACCATATCTGTAACTGATTCTATAACAGGCTGTGTGATAACAGATCAAATGGTTGTTGAAGTCATTAAAAACCGAAATGTATTTATTCCTAACGTTTTCACACCAAATGGTGATGGTGCTAATGATCAATTCACTATATACACTGGAAATGGTGTTCGAAAAATAAATGAGTTTAAAGTCTATGATCGATGGGGTGCATTAGTTTATGGAGTCGAAGATATTTATCCGGGGCATAACTTTTTTGGTTGGGATGGATTTAAAAAAGGTAAAGAAATGAATAATGCTGTGTTTGCCTGGTATGCGGAAATTGAATTCCTGGACAATGAAGTGATTCTTTATAAAGGAGATGTCACCCTGGCGAAATAATTCATAGGTGAAAGGTTCAACGAGCTGAGCGAAATAAGAGACATACAATTACTACCAGATAGATGGAAAGCATTTATATGACATACCTTATTTTGCTTTCTGCTTATTTAGATTTTCTATTGTTTAATAACCTTCTTATTAATTATCCCTTCGGCACCTGATAGGACTAAAAAATAAACACCTTTAGAATAAGGATTCATATTTACTGTGATATTTTGGTTCGTCGATTCTTTATTTAGAATAACTTTCCCCGTAGCATCAAGAAGCTGAATATTTAACGTTACACTCTTTTGATTTTCTATGTTCAAGAGGTCGGTAGTAGGATTTGGATAGACTAGGGCATCATTATTTGACTGGATTGCATTCGTACTAGTTATTGTTGAACTTAGTTTTGCAATAAAAATATCCTCAGCAGGGTTTGTAGTAAATTCGATTGAACTCCCTAAAGATTCGAAGTTCATACCGCTTGTAAATACTCCAACAAGATATACATTATCGGAATTATCGACTGTTATTCCAAGGCCAACACAATATTCCTGGCTGTTTATTTTATTGGCTTCAACGAACTCCCCCATGCCATCAAGCATTAAAATATAAGTATCTCCAAAGGCTGTAGAGGTTAAATTAAATGTCTCTATTCCAGGCGCAAAATCTACAGTCTGGCTAAAGAGTCCAGTTGCATAAATTTTACCCGAATCATCTATACCAAGGGCTCTTCCTGAATCATTTCCTTGACCACCTATTTGTTTTACCCAAATTAATTCACCTGAGGAGTTAATTTTTTGAATATAAATATCACTTTCTCCATTTGAGGTAAGATTTAGAATAGCTGAACTTGGATCAAAATCAACCGTTTCACTAAAGCTACCAATGGTATAGATATTATCCCATTCGTCTAATACGAGAGATTTACCATAAAACGGACCTCTTCCTCCATTTTGTTTGACCCATATAAAATCACCAAAACTATTTAGTTTTAAAATAAAAGCATCATCATAATCTGTTGATGTTAAATTGAAAGTTGATGAACCAGGATCAAAGTCAAAAGTAGAAGTAAAACGACCGTGAAAATAAAGATCACCTGAACTATCTATTTTAATTGTATTTGCATAACAAAATCCGGAACCACTAATGTGTTTGACCCAGTCTAACTCTCCTTCTGGAGTTAGTTTTTGAATAAAAAAATCAGAATCTCCTTCTGCTGTCAAATTAAATATTCCAGGTCCGGGGTCAAAGTCAACTGTTTCTTCGAAGCTTCCTGAAGTTATAATATTTCCTAAATTATCTATTGATATTGCAAAACCACGATCCCAGCCAACACC
>CAYXQH010000348.1:0-6758 GCA_964467425.1 uncultured Saprospiraceae bacterium | reverse complement strand
TGTTTTTCCTTTAGGAGCAAGAACAAATCCTACTTCATGATCTACGCCATTATTTGCGATTTCAAATTGATAATCTCCAGCTTTTAGTTCAAGACTCTTTGTTTTAAATTCACCAATGGTTTGTTCAAGTTTGATCTTTTTTACTGGTGCTTCCACCGTTAAATCATACTGTTCGGTCGGGTTGAGGGGGCAAAAATAAACATACTCTCCTGGACTAAGTGAAACAATACTGGTTTTGGAGCTTGTTCCATTTTTGACAGGCGCTTTTACATAAGCTTCTTTAATATGGTTAGCCTGATCTGTTTTTCCTTTAGGAGCAAGAACAAATCCTACTTCATGATCTACGCCATTATTTACGATTTCAAATTGATAATCTCCTGGTGAAAGTGTGAGACTTTTTATAGTGAACTCACCAACAGTCTGTGCAAGGTTAATGGTATTGACTTGGGCTTGGATAGAAGATATAGAAACAAAAAATAATAAAATTGCTGCGCTGATAATCTTTGACTTTAACATGATATTTATATTTTTTAAATGAATAGAATTTATTTCTAGCACAAATATGCATGCAATTCTTTCCTGAAGAGTAGGCAGGATTTCCTTCAAGCTTATCAAAATTTCCCATGAACGCTAATTGTCAAAATAAGGACAATAAATGGAAGGGAGAGGAATTTATGGGTGGTAGGAAGAGGATTTTTCAATTAATCATCTTAAAGTCTTTTATAATCCCAAAACAAACATTATTTTTAAAAAAAGATAAAGAAAACACTGTTTGTCTTGCTTTTCGATCTTTTATACCCTTCAAAGCAATTATTAAATTATACCTATTTCCCCATGCTTTTGTGAAAACGTTTCATCAGAAACTGTTTTTGGCTCCAAATTGGAGATATAAACTGTATTGAATATACATATACATAATTGCTTAAAAATTGAATCATGGCAAAAACAATGGATTGGTTTCTTGAAAAATATGGCGAAAGCCATCAAAATGCTACGAATAAAATCATTCACTGGTTTTGTGTACCTGCCATTATGTTTAGTTTATTTGGGATTTTATATTCTATTCCTTTTCCAATGGAGAGAGGTCTTTTAACAAATTGGGCAGCAGTCATGTTTGCCATAGCTCTGATTTACTATCTTAGATTGTCTTTTGCAATGTTCCTTGGTTTTATACCAATAGGCTTAGCAATGATTTACGGGAACGATGTCATTTTTAATGCGGTTGGCAACAGCCCTTCTATGTTGGTTTATATTTCTTTAGGAATTTTTGCGGTGTCCTGGGTAGTTCAATTTATCGGACATAAGATAGAAGGAGCAAAGCCTAGTTTTCTGGAAGACGTCCAGTTTTTATTGATAGGTCCAGCCTGGCTATTACATTTTATCTATAAAAAAGTAGGAATCAATTATTAAAAATATTCAATCTCCCTTCTAATCTCTTTGATGAGTCTGCGTTTGTTTTTGTTGTTTTTTAATTCAAAGGTTTTCTTAGAAACCCAATTGCCGTATTCATCATAATCCAGTTCCTCGATTTGAACACGTTCCTTGTTCTCCGTTTGTACAGCTTTAACGACTCGTACTAAATCATTCTTAATTTCCAGATTAATAGGACGAGTGATTGCATCTTTAAAATCCTTCTTCCTCAGTTTTCTTGGCTTATTAAATTTACAAAGCAATTCATATTTATTTAAAAATGAAAACTGAGTTTTAGCGTTGAAAGACCGGATAACGATTTGGTTCTTGCTGAAATATTCTACACTTTTTTTCTCTTGAAGCTCTCCTAAAAGATTATACAGTTTTAGATAAACCGGAACTAAATCCTTGGTATACTCTAGTTTCGAATAATTAATCATTTGAAGATCCGTCGTAGCTTTGATTATAGTTGTTGGTATTTTTTTATGATAATATTGATAGATCAAAAAATACTCTTCTTCTTGTGGTATAGTATGTTTTTCATAAAGTACCATACTATCTTTATAGAAATATTCAATGACTTTGGAAAGTTTTGATTCAACAGAAATCTCTGTTTTAATCAGCTGTTCGCTTTGGTTATACTCATCCGTTTTATAAATGTATGGACTTCTCGAATCTTTAATATCTGCTTTTTGTCTGGTCTTAATCTTTTTTACTTTTCCTTTACAATAATTACATTTATCTATAAAATCAAGTAAGTTCTGCCCACTAGTATGATTGATTCCTAGAAAGAAAAATGCAGAAAAAGCGAAGATCCAGATAGCGTATTTTTGTGTAGAGGTGTTCATTTTACATATAATTGCTTTAGTTTCATTATTAAGTTATAAAAATATGCGAAGCCAACAAAATATATACTTTCATTAATAAAAAAATAACTTAACTCCAGTCTGTCGCACTCTATTCTAATCCCAACTCTGTTCTCAATCCTAAATCCGCATTATCATGTTTATTCCAATAATCACTCATGATAGATTTCTTTTTACGAGCTTTAGTAATCAATGATTTAGCATTGTTTCCAAAACCAGAGCTAGTAGTTTCTTCCCAACCTTCAATCTCATAAGGGAAGTTTTTATTAAAATGAATAGCCAGTTTTCGATTGATCCCTTTATAAACTACAGTGTAAGTCATCAGATTTTTATCACTACTATGTTGGCTCATTTCTGCAGAAACATTAAACGCTTTATAATCAATATGGCGTAATCTTGCAAAGACTGATCCCGGAAGCATTTTTGTATTTCCTACCGGTAAACTCTTGGGATCTATTCGTAAGCGATTCCATATTTCATCCTCTAAAAAGACTTTTTCAACTTTGCTGTTCACTTCTCCTTCAGATTCAAAATAGGACTTAAGCTCAAATTGGAAATTATTCTTTTGTTCTTTTAGTTGCATAAAAGTATGACCACACCATTCTTGAGAAGTGCTAGAAACTTTAAGAGAGTTAGGATATTTTTTTGTATCGATAGGTGTGAATGTAGAAGTCATCATGCTATAAGGGTAAACACCAGTATTGAATTTTCTAGTAGCATTTAACTTTAAAACAGGAACGGCATCTTTTGGGTTGATAGATGGATTATCCAGTTTTACTTTTTTATTATTTGAAAACTCTTCTGTAACAAAAATCATGACGGCATGACCTTGGTGCAATTCACCATATCTGGCTTGTTCTAAATCATAGCTCGTAATTTCTGCTTTTCCTTGATACCAATATTCTTTAAACGGATTTCCTCTGTCAACAACTTTCTTGGCAATGCTTACTTCATTTGCATTGGTCGTTTTGTTTTCAGAGCAGGAAAAAAGAAATAGAATAAGGAAGGAAAATAAGATTGATTTTTTCATAACCTAAATTTATTTGCAATGAGGATATACCTTTCTAACGCAAAATAAAGGTTTAGGTTTAAAAGAAGGAACAAATCATTTAGCATCAAAGAAAAAATCCTTCGGTTTGTCGGGAAGGGGAGTATTCAGGTTAAGACTAAGCCCGATACCCACAGTCGGGCCAAAGGCAGGAGTGGATTCTATGGAAGGCTTTATCTTCATTGAAAGATCGTCCGTAATTTCGAGCCCATACATATGTGCATCAACAAACGCATCAACGCCTCCTAAAGCCTGAACTAACACCAATCCAATATAAGACATCTCTTTCCATTTATTCCACTGATCACGACGGGATCGGATGTCTTCATCAGTCAAAATAGCAATAGCTGGATTAGGGACTGTATTATCATCTAGATCGACTCTTGCTATATACTCGTCTCTTAATAATCGGTAATTTCTGGTGTTGTTTCTAACCACATAAATCATCGATACTGTTCCGCCAACTGCAAGAGGTACTTTCCACCATTTCTTATTATAAGCTTGTCCGGCACCTGGGATTACGAAAGAGAGGATCATCGCTCGTTTGGGAATAGGGTAGTCCTTAGTGAAAAAATTACGCATCTTTTTCTTAACGGACTTTTTCTGTTTTGTTGAATCCGCTGCAATAATTTTATTTGGGATGGTATCCAGTTTAGCCACTGGAGCAGATGGTATAGAATCCAGGCTTATTTCTTCTTGCGCGAAGAGCGAAGAAGTTAGGAAAACAAAGAAAAATATGGAGATATAAAACTTCATTATCTGTTAAACGAAGAAATGCGAAGAAAGGTATACTATTAATAAATAAAGAGCAAAACAGATTAGTCCTCGATTCTATCTATTAAATCATTCAAGGTTTCATTTGAATCAAAATGTAAAACGATTGATCCCTTTCCTTTTCCTTTAAGTTTTACCTCAACTTTTGCTTCGAGATAGTTTCTCAATCGATTTTGAATATTTTGATATTCCGCAGGCAGAGCAGCTTTTGCAGCAGTAGATTTTTGAGCTGGTTCTCTGCTGTTTTTAATTAAAGCTTCTAATGCTCTTACGGAAAGCTTTTTATCAATAACCTCTTTAAAATATTTGTTTTGAAGAATAATACTTTCAACTCCTGCAAGGCAAACCGCATGTCCCATCGAAATTTTCTCTTCTTTCAAAGCACTTTGGACATTGACCGGTAGCTTCAATAAGCGAAGATAATTGGTCACCCGGGTTCTGTTTTTACCTACCCGAGTCGCAACTTCATTATGGGTAAGCTCACACTCATCAATCAGGCGTTGATAAGAGACTGCAACTTCCATAGCATTTAACTGCTTTCGTTGGATGTTTTCAATGATTGCCATCTCCAACATTTCCTGATCGCCTTCTACGACGCGTATATAAGCAGGGATTTCTCCTAAGTCAGCTAATTTGGAAGCTCTCCATCTACGTTCACCAGAAATGAGTTGATAACTGTTTTCATTGAGTCTTCGAACAGTAACTGGCTGAATAAGACCGTGGATTTTTAAAGATTCGGCAAGCTCTAGTAGTGCTTCCTGATCAAATTCTTTTCGAGGTTGGAAAGGGTTAACTTCTATTTGGCTCAACGGGACATGAGCAATAGTATCAGAAAAAGCTTTGACAACTTCTTTAGGCTCCTTTTTTACTTTCTGATCAATGCCAGAGAGTAAAGCACCGATCCCTTTTCCTAATTGTTTGGTTTTTATTTTTTTTGCCATAGTATTTTATATTTCCTCCTCTTCAGTAGTCACTTCCTTGTCAACCGGATCCGGAGTGTTTTTAGTCAAAAATTCTTTAGCTAAATTAAGGAAATTAATACTTCCTTTACTTGAGGCATCATAAAGAATGACTGGAACATGTAAGTTTGGAGCCTCACTAATTTTAGAATTTCTGTGAATGATGGTATCAAATACAATATCCTTAAAGTATTCTCTTACCTGACTGACTATTTCATTCGCTAAGCGAAGCCGACGATCATACATCGATAATAAAATTCCTTCCACTTCAAGCGCTTCATTGAGTTGCTTATTAACAAGGCTGATCGTATTCATTAATTTTCCTAATCCTTCTAATGCGAAAAATTCACATTGGACAGGTACTAAAACAGAATCTGCAGCAGTAAGTGCATTGATGGTGACGAGTCCTAAAGAGGGTAAACAATCTATAAAAATGTAATCGAAGTCATCTTTAAATTTTTCGATTACTCCTTTTAAAATAAATTCTCTACGAAACTTGGAGACAAGCTCTAACTCAGCACCAACAAGATTGATATGAGAAGGGATGAGATAAAGATTGGGCGTATCGGTTTGAACAATGGCAGACTTTGGATCCGCTTCATTTACCAGTAAGTCGTAAGTGGTGACTTCTGCAGTTTCGACATCTACACCGACACCAGACGAAGCATTTGCTTGAGGATCAGCATCGATTAATAAAATTTTCTTTTCTAAAATGGCTAAACTTGCTGCGAGATTAATCGCTGTGGTAGTTTTCCCAACTCCTCCTTTTTGATTTGCAATTGCAACTACTTTTCCCATTTGAATTTAGTTTCTACATCAAACTTTTGATGCTACAATGAGTGTATAAATTAAAACTCAATAGTATTCCCTATCTCTATCAGGTTTAATGTTTTTCCTTTTTCTGAAAATGCTCTTTTTGCTGCTTCCTGATCTATTTTTATAAAACCAAAGGTGTCATAATGACATCCTATAATCTGATCACATTCTACAAAATCACTTGCAATGACTGCTTGCTTGGTATCCATTGTAAAATTATCACCAAGCGGGAATATTGCACAAGTTAATTTTGGGCAAAGCATTGGGATCAATTTCATATCATACGTCAATGCGGTATCTCCTGCAAAATAAAATGCTTCGTTTTCATTCCATACGACAAAGCCCATTGGATTTCCTGCATACCCTCCATCTGGAAAGCTGGAAGAATGTTGCGCGACCACACACATTAGGGTTCCAAAATCAAATTGCCACTTTCCACCAGTATTCATAGGATGAGCTTTCTCCATTCCGTTTTTCACGGCCCATGAATATATTTCCCAATTAGAAATAATGGTTGCACCTGTTTGTTTTACTAAAGCTTCCAAATCTGCGATATGATCCTGATGACCATGCGAAACTAGGATATAATCAGCTTTAATAGAGTTAAAATCGATATTTTGGGCTAATTCATTTGGCGTGATAAAAGGGTCTGTCACCAAATTTTTTCCAGAAATCTCAATACCAAAACAAGACTGTCCGTAGTATGTTAATCTCATAAGTTACATTCTTTATCTATTCTTGCAAAGATACTAGGATTTAGGACATATCCAGATGATTTATGGATTTTTATCAGCTACATTTTTAAGGAAAATAGTATCAGGGGTTTAAAAAATGAGGTTTTAAGAAGTGATTTTGAATTTTTCATTTTTGAGGTTTCTTAAGCTG
>CAYXQH010000347.1:0-6773 GCA_964467425.1 uncultured Saprospiraceae bacterium | reverse complement strand
TTTATTCCTTTTTTCAATAAAAACTCACCATATAATTCTGGAGAAGGTTTAACAATTTCCGGAGGACCAAACATAAAGCTGGTTTTATCTTCTAACTCAACTGCCTTTTTCATATGACTCATCGCTTCTACTTCATTTTCATTCAAAAGTGACTGCATGGCAAGCAACTCATTGTGCATGACAGTAGAGCGATCAATATCTGCTTGATTTGGTAATTGTTTATATCGCGCAACTCCGCTACACATTTTCCCACCTTTTACGATCACATCTGTTTTAGCTTTATCAATGGCATTACCTAATTTTGATATTTCTGTCTGGAGTGTATTCTTGTCTTGTTGACTGTAAGCAACCATTCCATTGACAAAATGCTGAATGCCCTGAATCGGTACAATCAGATCATTATAGGTAACGGTGTCTTTTACTAGAGGATCATCCCAGTCTTGCGTCTCCGTTAAATACAAAGCACGCATCTGAATAAAATGTGTCCGTGCTCTTGGAGAAGGTTTTTCGTAGCAGTGTTTTTTCATATCTTCTACATAGGTTCTTGCTTTTTCGTAATCTCCTTTTTGCATGAATGAATACATGATCCATTTAAAAGCATGATAACCTCTGGCATCATTATCTAAACCTTTGCGCTTCATCCTTTCAACCGTCGCTTCATAGGAAACAATATTGGTTTTGATAACTTCATCCCACATTCCCAAAGCAATATAAATATGAGAGGGCATATGTAAAGCGTGGCCAGCATCTGGTGCCACTTTAGAATAGCTATTTGCAGCTTCCAGGGCTTTGAATGCATGATCGGGATCATCGTAAGAATGTATCATATAATGTAAAGCACCTGGGTGGTTTGCATTTTCTTCAATAATTCCTTGAGCAATATTCGCTGCTTTTCCATAGACTTCATAATCTCGTCCTCCTTTTACAGACCCCAATAATGACAATGCATATAACGATGCCACCTCATGATTATCTGGATATTTTTTATTTAGGCCTTCCATATGATCTCGATAAAGAATATCCCGATCTTCTTTTACCCCATCACCAAACAAGATTTCAGCACCTTGCATCAAATCTTTTTCAAAATCTGTCTTAGCTAAAGCGATTCGCTCTTCTGCTGTTGGCGCAAGTTTAGCTAAAGCTGCTTTTGCTTCATCCGTAAATTGAGCTCGCCATAATGGATGGTTTTTCGTCATCGCTTCTCCCCAATATGCCATTACGAAAGTGCTGTCCAATTCCTGTGCCTCTATAAATTTATCTGCTGCATCTTCATATTCGAAACTATGCATCAATAATAATCCATCGGTAAAGATTGGTATAGCTTGCTCCGCTCCAGATACTTGAATATCTATAGTTCCCAATGCTGCTTTTTCTTCTTTAGCAACAGAAGGTTGCGCTTCTTCCTTTCCCGGGCTTGAGCTGCATTGGAAAATTGAAATACTAAGGATGAGTATAAAAAGGTAAGTGTGGTTTTTCATAATGAAAAATTTAATTAAGTATATCAATCAAGATTTGAATCGGTCTAGATTGATTTGAAAATATTGAATCTTGAATCTTGAATATCCAATATTGAGTTGCTTGAGTTGTAGTTCTGGATACTCATTATCAAAATAACAAATTGACTTTTAGTATATGAAAAAACAAAAATAGAAAACGACTCAAATTCAATATTCGTCATTGGAAATTAGAGATTGAATATTCTTTTCTTTCATATTCTTATTCAAATAACATTTTTAAAGATACAAAACACTCCCCTTTTATAGAAATCTGATGATTCTAAAAGCGCTTTTCAAAGAAAGTTATCCACATTTTCAAAATAATGAAACAATAATTTTGTCAGTCGATTAAATATTAATACTTTTGACATGTTACTAAAAGGTAACATGTTATATATTATAATATGATATGGAAGGCTTTAGCTGACCCGACCCGAAGAAATATTCTCAACTTACTGAAGAAAGCACCACAAACGACCGGCGAGATCAGCTTACAATTCACGAACCTCTCACGCTACGCAGTGATGAAACACTTGGGCATTTTAGAAAGAGCTAATCTGATTACCGTCAGAAGAGAAGGTAAATTCAGGTGGAATCATCTAAATACTAAACCCATCCAGCAGACCTACGAACAGTGGGTGAGCAATCTTATTCAGTTAAGGTTGCTGACTGAACAAACATCGGATGAAATGAGTCAAACGGACAAAACCATCACGACCACCACGGTCTTTATTGAAATGAAATTTGGAGTTAAAAAGCTTAGGCTTTGGCAAGCATTAACCAACGAAATAGAAAATTGGTGGCAAAAGGATTTTAACAAAAACCCTAAAACCGTATCCATGGTGCTTGAATCAAAACTAGGCGGACTTCTTTATGAAAATGCTGGAAAAAAAGACGGAATGATCTGGGCTTCGGTTATCGCGCTTGATGCGCCTAACTCTCTCCAACTCAAAGGACATCTCAGTCCTGAGCAAGGAGGCCCTGCAATTTCGTTCACAAAGATTGAGCTCATAGCGAAAGGTGCTAAATCAACCCTTTTAAAATTATCTGACACCGTCTTCGGAAGTATCTCAGCAGAACTTCAATCAGAATTGTCAGAAGGGTGGAAAAACATTTTCGAGCAAGGGCTAAAACCTTATTTAGAGCAATAATTTATATTGCTGCTCTACTTACATTTACGTACATATCAAAATGTCAAAAAGCCAGAGCCTCGCAAGAGGTATCTGGCTTTTTTAGGCGTAAAAGTGCTCTAACCAGCATTTAGGCTCAAAATCAAGCTGTTTTTAATCACTTATTTGCCCCAAACCCCTTCTTTTATCCATAAAAAGTCTTATCTTTGCATTCCAAAATTAGATTCTAATTAGAAACTTATAATAAAATGAAAAAAGATATTCATCCAAGTGATTATAGAAAGGTAATTTTTCAGGATTTATCGAATGGAGATAAATTCATGACAAAAAGTTGTGCACCTACTAAAGATACCATCAAATGGGATGATGGAAATGAGTATCCATTAATCAAAATGGAGATTTCAGCAACTTCTCACCCTTTCTTTACTGGAAAAATGAAATTCGTCGATACTGCTGGACGTATTGATAAGTTTAACAAGAAATTCTCAAAAACTAAATTTGCGAATAAAGAGAAAAGCTAATCGAAGATTTCAATTTCCTAAAAAAGTCCTGTTGAGCACTCAACAGGACTTTTTTTATGCAGAACCTGTTTAAAATTATCTATTAAAAATGTACCTTTAATTTTAGTTCGCACATTCCCTTACAAGAGACTATGAAAAACGTCATTTTATTTGATAGCGATGCTCGGGAAGACCTTCTTCCCTTGACGTTTACGCGTCCTGTAGCAAACCTTCGATTAGGAATTCTTTCCATTAGCGAAAAGTGGAGCAAATGGTTAGATGCTGAGGTGTCTTACATTACACAAGACTACCTTACCAAAAAATTCCCGATCAACATTTCACAAGACAACTTTGTAATTAATGGTTCAGTCTTACCTTCTGACTGGTTATGCCGTTTAATTCAACAGCTAGACTTTAATGAAGCCTTACTTCAAAACGGAGAGTTGATTGCTACCCGATTGGACGAAACCCAATTCGAGCATTTGATTAATGATGAAGAAATTGAAGAACTTCAGGGTTTCGATGTAGAAGAAACGCCTTTTATTAAAATCACTCAACCCTGGCATCTTTTCACCGAAAATGATCTAGCCATTCAAGAAGACTTTAAGCTCCTCACGAAAGGCCGCGAGTCTCAGCCTATTTCTGAAACTAATATCCTCATTGGGAAAGAAAATATATTTGTGGAAGAGGGTGCCTATATTGAAGGTGCTATTTTGAATGCGAAAGAAGGCCCAATTTATATTGGTAAAAATGCAAAAGTGATGGAAGGTGCATGCGTACGTGGCCCTGTAGCACTTTGTGAAAATGCTTCAATAAAAATGGGGGCTAAGGTTTATGGCCCAACGACGATTGGACCGCATTCGAAAGTAGGAGGTGAAGTTTCCAATTCTATTTTAACTGGCTATTCCAACAAAGGACATGACGGCTATCTTGGCAATTCTATATTGGGAGAATGGTGCAATATTGGAGCGGATACGAATGCTTCTAATTTAAAGAACAATTATGCTTCTGTAAAACTCTGGAATTATAATGCTGCGCGATTTTTGCCAACAGAGCAGCAATTCTGCGGTTTAATTATGGGTGATCATTCTAAATGTGGAATCAACACCATGTTTAATACAGGAACCGTAGTCGGCGTGTCTGCCAATGTTTTTGGCGCAGGTTTTCCAAGGAATTTTATCCCTTCTTTTTCCTGGGGTGGGTCGAATGGATACTCCACTTATACGGTACAAAAATCTTTCGAAACTGCAGAAAAAGTGATGGCACGACGAAATATCGAAATGAGCGATATTGATCGTTCGATACTCGAAAATGTTTTTGAACAAAGTGCCAAACATCGAAGTTGGGATAAAGCTAACAAGCCAATAAGTTAGTAAGTGAACAATTACCCTTAATCAACTTGTTCATTTTTCAATTTTTCAAAATGAAGCAACCTCTTTGGAAAAAACTAGTCAGTTATATTACCGAGCTTCACATTGAAAGCACTTCTAGTGAATACAATCCCCACCTTTATGTAAGCCTCCGCGATGGTCGATACCAGTTATGCACGGCTAATGCCATCTACTCTTTTGAAGATCTTTATGATAATTTTGCGGCAGCTTTTAAACAGATCGATTTTGATAAATTAAACATTGAAAATGTTTTAGTCCTCGGATTTGGTCTTGCAAGCGTACCTATTCTACTTGAAAAAAAAATGGGTAAAAAATATCATTATACCGGTGTCGAAATTGACGAAGAGATTCTTTATTTGGCGAACAAATATGTTATGGACGAATTAGAATCCAGCTTTGATCTCGTTTGCACAGATGCACATCTTTACGCTACACAATGCAAAAAACAATACGACCTGGTCATCATGGATGTTTTTTCCGATGATGTGATTCCAGCAAATTTTGAAAAAACGCCTTTTTTAAATATTCTAAAAAACATTACTAAAGAAGATGGATTATTGATGTATAATCGTCTTGCCTTTAATGAAAAGGATATTAAAAAAACTTCAATTTTTTATGAAAATAGTTTTAGCCCCGTTTTCACCGAAGGCACCTATTTGGAAGTTAAGGGAAATTGGATGTTGTTGAATAGAAAAGATATTTTGAAATAAAATAATCAGGTTGAAAAACTGATTGATAAACTTATCAAGTTGCGCTTCACTAAACTTGATAGAAGAAGTTGTTTTTATTAACTTTATGAAATGAATACCAGAATCAGATTTGTTCTTATTTTATTGTTCCTCGTCATTGGAGTTGTCTTGCATGTAAAAATGGGAATATCTTCCGCCTGGTATTTATATCTTGCTGCAATTATCATTTTAGTAAGTCATTTTCTTTTCGGATCTGTCTGGGCTGCATTTGCAATGCTTAGAAAAGGAAAAATTCCCGAAGCAGAACTCCTAATTGATCAGATAAAACGACCGCAATATTTGATGAAGCAAAACAAAGCTTATTATCATTTTGTAAAAGGTATGATTGCTTTACAAAAAGAAGACTTAGAACCAGGAAAAAATCAACTAAAACAAGCTTTGGACATTGGACTCAAGACCTCAAATGATAATGCGCTTACCGCCCTTAATATCGCTCATATTTATTATAAGCAAAATATGATCGCCCCTTGTCAGGACTTTCTTAAAAAATCTAAATCCTATAATCCAAATGATTTAATGATTAAAGAGAAGATAGGAGAGCTCGAAAAAGTCCTTGCTACCCCTTATAATTAAGCCTTAGTCAAGATTATTGCTATATCATAGCCCTTCTTCTGTATACAATTCCGTATCTTTATCCTTAGAGATGCTCTTGAACAAGTTGAGCTATTGCTTGTTATTCTAAATAATAAAACAACGTATAATATGTTTACGATTAATATATATTTGAAATTTGCCCTTATTGCTGTTTGCTTGATTGGAGGTACTATTCTGGCATTTGTCTATGGCTTTTGGTATGCTTTCCCCTTTTTATTAGCAGGTATTTTACTCCTCGTTAGCTATTTTCTACTAGGAACTATACAATCTGCTGCTACAATGGTACAAACCATGTCATTTGATGAAGCGAATAAAAGATTAGATTTGACTTTTAGACCAAACTGGTTATATAAAACCAACAGAGCTTTTTTCTATTTATTAAAAGGTTCGATCGCTATGCAAAATAAAGATACTGCAGCAGCTGAAGCTTACCTGACTAAGGCACAGCAAATAGAACTCCCGACGGATAATGAAAAAGCAATGGTTGGCTTACAGCTTGCTAATATTCATGCACAGAAAGGCAAATGGAATAGCGCAAAAAACCATTTCAATAAAATCAAAAAACTAAAAGTTACAGAGCCACAACTTAAAGAGCAGATCAAACAATTTGAAAAAGCAATTACCAATCGAGGACAAATGAAGCATGCCCGATCTATGCAGGGCGGAAGAAAAGGTGGTGGTAGAATGCGTCGAATTAAGTAACAAGTAAAATATTTTCTTTTTTATACAAAAAGGCTCTGCCTATTTTTCATTCTCTCGATTTTTGTACACCGTAGAGAAAAGGAGAATAGGCAGAGCCTTTTTAATTTTATGCTATTTGTAATTTTATCCAAACTAAAATCGTTTTAATTTAAAATACTTTTTAAGTATAATTATTTTCATGACTGCTTCACCTCTGTGAAGCAGTCTTTTT
>CAYXQH010000346.1:0-6774 GCA_964467425.1 uncultured Saprospiraceae bacterium | reverse complement strand
TTTGAATAGCCAATAAAGCCTCATAATCGTTACCGGCTTCGATGAGTTGGTGTTCGATATTGGTTTCAAAATCATAGCGAGCTTTTTCGTAGATCGAAGGTAATTTCTTTTCCTCTGGAACAGCTACCTCTGTAATCACTTTAGCAAACTGAGTTTTAGAAAATAAGCGTTCCCCTTTAAATAGGTCCGAGAGATTTCTCAGAACCGTAGCCAGATTTTGTTGATCATCGGGCACTTCCAAATCATTAGAATTGGTGATCACTTTGAGTAGTTGATCTTCCGTTTTATTTTTTAAAAGTAAGTTACCAGATTGGTCTAGTTCGAAGTCTGGACCAAAGTTTCCGATCTCTGCAATTTCAAAGACATCGGCTTCCGTCAGATGGTAAGCATAGAGATCTCCCTCTGCCGTTTGTAGGTAAAGGATGGTTAAATTTTCGTCCATGCGTACACAGGTCGCAGGTCGGGGCAAACTTACTTTTCGAGGCCATTTATGCGGGACGACTGAACGGTGTGTATTGACGATTGTCATTTCCTGAGGTCCGGTTAACACAATTATCAAATAAGGATCGGCCGGAAGAATCTGATAACATTCGTTGGCCAGTGGCAACCGCAGCATATTATTGGTGTTATCCACCAGGCTATCGATCGAAATTTCTTCCGGCGTATGATAGAGTTTATACCGATCCGTTGTAAAGTGGTGATCCATTCCACTAGCCTGAAAAAAGTCCTGAATATCTGGCGAACGAAAAACCAGTGCCTGTTCGAAGGTCGGAGGATTTTCCGTACGCGTAATGATCCACTGCTCGGGTGGAAGCAAGTGTCCTCCGGCACTTTGGGTTTCGATCATAATAGCCACTCCACTTCTTTTATTAAGTGGTGTAATTACAATATTATCCTTAGCCGTAAAATGTACATAGCCGCTGTACCATTTTTGTTGAAAAATAATTAGCGCTTCCAAAAACTTATAAAAGCTATCAAATTTGTTGGGCAAATCATCAACAATATCAATAATTATTTCTTCAATTTTCAGATGCTTTAAGAATCGTGTTACCACCTGTCGAGTGGTTTCCAATCCGTATTTCCGGCGTAGGCCAACAGCTAATTTTCCTTCTCCGGATTTGATACACTCCGTTAGAAAATAATGAAACTTAGATTTGGTTTTGGCTTGTTTTTGATCCAGATTATTTAAATTCAGAATAATCTGGTCGGCACCTTCTAGATCCGCCTTACGATATTTTTCGGGCAGGTAATGATCGATATCTAGTTCTCTTCCAAAAGAATCATAAAAACTAAGATTCGGGCTGCCGTGATAGGTGAGAATAATAATGTCTTCAGCAGCGGTTTCTCCGGTTAGGAGTTTTATATTTTCAATTCGGGTATCGAGAATTTCGATATGTGTATCGCGTTCGAAGTGGCCGGGTAGTTCATGGTATTTGAATTGTTCTTGGATTGGGTGCATGGGCAGAGTTATAAAGCTAGGAGTCGGAGTATTTTTGTTCTTTCAAATATAATGAAAATTAATAAACTTAGGAATATTTTTCACTCTTGAATCACCTATTCATTCGTCTTAGATTAAAAGTTCCCGATGTATTATTTTTTTTCTATCTCATTCTGATCTTCCCTATTTTCTTCAAAAAGCAGTGCCTTTAAAAACATATTTTTTCCTTATATTTGAATCATGAACTCCCCATCTTCCTCACCAACCCTAGAGCAGTTCCCATCTGCTACTCGCCAACAGTGGAAAGCTTTACAACAGAAGCAACTGGAGGACAATTTTTTATTGTTACTCAGTACGAACTGGTATCCACACATCGAAGAAGGAAAGTACGAAGCTATTTTAAAAAATAAAAAACAACCTGCCTTATCGACTTTGTTTGATCCAACTTTTAAAGCCACCCAAAATCATTGGCGCTCACTAAAAGATGCTATGAGTTTACGAGGTTTTTTTGTACCTATCGCAGCTTTAAAAAAAATCCCTATTCCCCAAATTGCAGAGCATCTCGAATATCTCCGAGCATATGGACAGTTAATGAATTTGCCTCAATTATTACAGCTAACCAAAGCAGGAGCCAGTGAAACCCTTTATCAAGATATCCCGCTCTCCTATTTATTTAGCTGGGAACATTTTCGACAGTTTGCATTTTTCTTAGTAGAACAAAAACAACTCAAACCTTATTTATTTCATTATCGTTTTAGAGCAGGAGATTACGAGCAATTTTTACCAGGGCAACAAATCATCCTTTATCTTCATTTACTGGCACTAGACTTTTTTGGTTTGGCTGATCGCGGAATCAAGATGAAGCGGCTAGCCGAAGTTGCACAACCTGCTGTCCAAACTTTTATTAAAAATTACGAAGCTGAACTATTCGTTTTTTTTGAATTTATTAGATCTCAAAAAAAAGTACCCAATAGAATTAGTTCGACAACTAATATAAAGGAGGAATATTTTAAAATTTGCCGAAAAGATCTTGCTATCGTAAAATTTCAAGAATTACTGGATAATCAATCTGGTGAAAAATTAGGCGATGCGTTACCAGAAGCTGCTTTTCAATTATTAACCAATAGCGAAGAAAAAACAGGTAGCCGAATTAAAAATATCTTTGGTCAAAAATCTATCATCGCGCGTTTACAGTCGGTTCGTGAAAAAAACAATCAGGAAAATTGGCCCTCCTTTATTCCGGATACGCCCAATTGGATAGATAAAAAAAAGCATCAATGGCACCATTGGCCTCCTCAAAAACGACAAGAGATATTAGATGCAATTACTTACATGCCATCTACCCAACAATTAGCCCTAACCAAGGTGGCAAAAGGTAGACAGGCCTTACAGCTAATCGCCACCACCAATCAATTTACGAGTCCTTTTCTAAACTGGGATGTATCAGGCAACCAGCTTATTCCGATAATTCCTACACTCTCAACCATCGAAGCACAAAAGCTACGCGAAGATTTTTTTCAGGCACAAGGAGCAGAAACAAAAGCAAATCATCGCTTGACGGCATTGACTAAAAAAATACGATTCTTAACAACAAAGATAGCCGTCCAAGAAATGGTTGAAAAAGAGACGCCGTTTTCACAACCACACCTTCAGGACAAATGGCATTCCGTCATTAAAACTCACCTAACTTCTATTGCCAATAAAATCAGTTATAATGAACACAAAATGCGACAATACGGAATTCTTAAGGAGGATGAATTACCAGACAAGCGCAAAAATATTTGGTTACAAGAAATGCTAAAAATTGAAGAAGAGGTAAAGCCTTATGTCTTGTTTGTTAAACAGGCCTTTCGAACGGCGCTGCCCATTCGGCGTTCCGTGCGTTTTGATCCGTATCGCCACAGTCTAGACGGCGTGGAATTTGACCCACAAACTTTTGGTGATCAATTTAAATGGCAAAGTGGTGAGGTGATGCGTACACTACAACACGACACCGCTCGAGGCTATGCCGAACAGCTCAACGCCTTTGCCTTAGATTCTTCGGGTTCAATGGAACACGAGAAAATGCGAAATTTATTTAAAATATTATATTTGTTAGTACTTGGTCTTGAGGATCGCAAAAGCCACGATGCTTTTCACTTTTTTGGCACCTATTTTATTGAAACGGTTAATATCTCAGATACCTACACCAATCGTTCTGTACTCTATAATATTATTAGAAATATTGCTAAAATTATTGACAATGAAGTGGTGTACGGTGGACGTGGTGGCACCAACATTAGCGAGGGAATTATACGTTGTAATGACGAAGTGATTGCACTCAAAGATAAATTACAACGTGCTGATCCCGAACTGAACTTACTCTGCTCGATCTTTGTCATTACTGATGGAGAGCCTTCGATTGGAATCATCAATACAGCCGATTTGTCTAGCATGATTGAAGACCTTCGCCAAAGAGGAGACATCGCCATTAAAGGGATTTTTGTCAAACCAGAAAACGAAGAGGAAGATGGAGCCTTTATGAAACCAGTTTTCGGGGAAGGCAATTTTGTCGAAACAGATGATTTTGAAAAAGCCATTCACGAATTAGTTCTTTTGATGAGTAAGACTTATAAACAGCAACGAAAAAAAATACAATAGGCTGGCAATTGGCTTCACTCAGTTTGGTGATTTAGGCTAGCTTCGGCTGACAATTGGCTGTTCATCTTGAATGATAGAGGATTTTTATCTGTTAGACTGTTTTTGAGGTTGAGGTTGAAATTCCAATGAGCGCTCAGTGTTTTTTGATCTGCGGATGGGATAATGAAAAAATTATTAATTATAATTATAATTATAAATGTTCGGAATAAAGAAAGGAGATGTGTTTGATGGAAATACAGTGGCGGACGCTAAGGTATTTGGGGATATTCTTGTGGTCTGGTTAACAGAAGAATTGGTAGAAGTCTATCCGACGGCGACGATAAAGAATGAAGAGAAAAAGAAATATGAGATGGATGGAAAGAAAGTTATAAAAGCATTCGTTCCGCCAGAAAGTGAATTGCTCATTTTAGAAACTGTCTCCAAGACTTTCTATCGAAATTTTGCTAATCAACATGTTCCTGATTCAGAAAATTGGATAGACTATTTTCTGGAGCCAATCAAGGGGCAATTTTATCGAAAATATCCTAGTGGAGAATGGTTTGGAATTGAAGGATACCGATTGTGGCCGACCGTGTTTCTACAGGATGATGTGCTGATTTCATTAGAACAAAAAGTGAGCAGGCAATCGGTCGCTTTCCTAGAGAAAAAAATCATTATTTCTGCAGGACATTGTTTAATTCAAGCGGGCCGGATCGTAATGGATGGACAACTAAATGTTATTAGTCTTTATGGAGAGAAAGTAACGAGTTTGGGTAATCAGTCGATTGCTTTTACAAACGGGGAACGATTACAGGAAGTACAGGTAGGCTTGCATCAAAAGAGATTTTTATTTGAAGACAGCGGAAAGCCCTATTTTATTAATGACGAATTAATCACTGATTATCTGGGAGCCATCCAATTAGGGATGCATACTTTTGAATTATTTGCAAGTACTCAAAATAAATATGCGGTGCTCAACGACTCTTCCGATGTTTTTTGCTGTCAAGGTCAACCTGTTTTTTTATTAGCGAATACTTTCACAGAAATAAAAAATCAGCCGGTCGTTGCTTGTCAGCGTCAAGAAGAAATTTTCATGATTCATCTAGACGGTAATCCATTGCAATTACCGGGGCTACCCGACCAATTGATTGCAGCTGTAGAAGCAGCTGTTTTTCAGGTCCACCAGTCTAGTGTACGAAACATCCGAGCAAATGGAAAGCATACGGTCTATGACGAAAACGCAGATCAAATTTTTACGATTGATGGTCTGTCACCTGACCGCATTGACGATCCCGAACATTATCATACCGAAGTTGGAATCGCCTATTTCGGCGAACGTCTAAAATTATATCTCAAAAAAGATCGTACTATTCTCCGACTACCTGATGGAACGGCCATCCGTGAAATCACCAGTGGACCCAATCAAAAACTACTCAACGCTAAAAATGAAAATGGGCATCCAGTGGTACTTGACGTCCGTAAAGGTTTTATAAACTTAACCCTCGCTACTGTTGCTCAAGAAGCCGTGGTTAAAGTTTTTGACCAACCGCGTAAGATGGGATTGATTACCGTCCAGAACATCGCGCTAAAAACACTTGGCGGACAAACGGACCGAGTTGTTAATCTGGACAAACCCAATTTGGAATTATTTACTTTACCCGATGATTTGACCAGTACGCTAGCAACCAATGCACCTTCCTTATTTCAATCTTCTCTAGTACAACGAATCAATTTCTCAAATCCGATTGAATTGGGAGATATGGTATTATTATCAGCAGATTTCATTGCCTATACCGAAGCCAGTTTTCCTGTATTAATCGATCAGATCACTGGAAGACCGTTACATCTCGAAGGCGCCAATCATAAAATTGAACTGGTTACTGGATTGTTGCCTGCTACTTTAAAAAAAGAATTTTTTATCGGCCATCACCGGATGATCAGCGCTCATACCTTGACGGAGGAATTACAAGCAAAGCAATTATTGTTTGCCCTTGACTCTCGTAAAACATGGTTGCCATTTCAGGATAATGTATTACCCGCTTTTAGTAAGCTGATTGATTTGAAAGGCACGACCACCACCTGGGGATACAGACTGTGTGAGATAGCGAATCGCAAAGGAAAACGAGAATTGGTAGCCATTGAAAACAAACCACCCTACCGGATTTTAGTGGAAAAAAATCGATCAGGGATGAAAATAAAATTGATTGACCGGAATGAACATAAATTGCGTACGCCGCAGGAGCGAAATCTATTTATGAGACTTTTCATAAAAGATCCGGGCGTGTTAGTGGAGGTGGAATAAGGATCTGTTAATGGGAGATTAGGATTATTGAATATTGAATCAGAGTTATTCGAAAGATTTCAGAGGAGACTAAGAATAATGATGAATGTCCAATATCGAATAAAAATACGGTATTAAAAGTCTATGAACAGCGGCTTCAGTGAAACCAATCTATCCTCTCATTGGATATTCATTATTAGATATTGATTTAGAACACTACCTTCTTCTCAATATTTTGATGACTTTCGTCAAAAACACTTGAGGTAAAGGTGCGGAATTTTACCTTTTTTTTATTTTAATAGTAGGTAACTGAATTATAGAGGGATTTTGAGCCCCAAGACTTCCTTTTTCTACCTAAAAAGATCCCTATAAAAATTAACTTAAAATCGTTGTCAAAATGGGGAATTTGTTGTAAATTTGCACGCTCAACCCAAAT